>NZ_JBFAKH010000001.1:0-135718 GCF_040655635.1 Streptomyces sp. NPDC050388 | reverse complement strand
CGGTAGCCGCATGTCGATGCAGCCTGGACCTGCATGTGAAGGTCGCCAAGGACTGGCAGCGGGATCCGAAGCAGTTGCGGCGGCTGGGGTTCTGACCCGGCGGCGGTGTCAGAGGCGCTGCTCGCGCAGCATCTCCCGGAACCAGCCGTAGGACGCCTTCGGGGTGCGCTCGAGGGTCTCGAAGTCCACGTGGACCAGGCCGAAGCGGCGGGTGTAGCCCTCCGCCCACTCGAAGTTGTCCATCAGGGACCACACGAAGTAGCCCCGTACGTCCACGCCCGCCTCCAGCGCCCGGTGCAGGGCGCGGACATGGCCGTCGAGGTAGACGATGCGGGCCTGGTCGTCGACGCCCTCGTAGGAGCAGCCGTTCTCGGTGATGACGACAGGGGGGAGCCGGTCGCCGTAGCGGGCGTGGAAGGTGGTGAGGAGTTCGGTCAGGGCCCCGGGGACCACCGGCCAGCCGAAGTCCGTCACCGGATACCCCTCGATCTCCCGTACCGAGAAGGGGAGTTCGGCCGGCATGCGGACACCGCCGAACTCGGTCTCGGTGCCCTGCGGGGCGCCCACCCGGGTCGGCGCGTAGTAGTTGACGCCGTACCAGTCGACCGGCTCCGCGATGACCCCCAGGTCCGCCTCGACGTCGCCCGGCATCAGTTCGCCGATGCCGTCCGGGTAGCGGCCGAGCAGGACGGGGTCGGCGAACAGGCGGTTCAGGAGCGTGTCGTAGAAGTCCGCCGCCGCCACGTCCGCCGGGTCCGAGCCGGCCGGCCAGACCGGGCCGTGGGAGTTGGCGATGCCGATGTCACCGGCACCGGCCGCGCGCAGGGCGCGTACCGCCAGCCCGTGCGCGAGGAGCTGGTGGTGGGCCACCGGCAGCGCGTCGAGGAGAAGCTTCCGGCCAGGGGCGTGGACGCCCAGCGCATGGCCCAGCAGGGTGTGTTCGGCGGGTTCGTTGAGGGTGATCCAGCGCGCCACGCGGTCGCCGAGCCGGTGGGCGACCTCGGACGCGTACTGCGCGAAACGCTCCGCCGTGCTCCGCTCCAGCCAGTCCAGACCGGACGGCAGATCCCAGTGGAACAGCGTCGGCACCGGTCGCACGCCCGCCGCGCACAGGTCGTCGACCAGTCGGTCGTAGAAGTCCAGGCCACCCTTCGCCCGCACCCGCGGCCAGGAGACCGAGAAGCGGTACGCGTCCACCCCCAGTCCGGCCAGGAGCGCCACGTCCTCGCCGTGGCGGTGGACGTGGTCACAGGCCACCGCCGCCGTCGAGCCGTCCCGCACCCGCCCCGGCTCGGCGCTGAACTCGTCCCACACGGACGGCCCGCGTTCGTCCACCGCGCCCTCGATCTGGTGCGCCGAGGTCGACACGCCCCACAGGAAGCCGTCCGGGAAGCGGGGGATCGGGTTCGTCGTCGCCATGGCACGGATCATCCGCACCGACCGCGATCCAAGTCAACGCCCCTGCGGGGAAGGGTGGTTACGCGCCCTCCTTGAGCACTCTGCTGATCAGCGTGCGCTGTTCCTCGGTCAGCCGGGGGTCCGCGCAGTACACCGACCGCCCGTCCACCGTGATCCGGTAGCTGAAGCCGTCCGGCACCCCGGCCGGCGGCGTGCCCCGGCCGGCGGCCACGGCCCCCTCGGCCAGGGCGTGCCACTCGGGCGCGTCGGCCCGTCCCGAGGTGTCCACCTCGGCCCGCCGCTCGATACCGGCGAACCCACCGGTGCGTGTCACCTGAATGCGCATGGTTCTGTGTCTAGTACGGAACTACAGCGTCCGCACCCCCACCCGCTCCCAGGCCTTCGACACCGCCCGCAGTTCCTCACCCTCCCCGAACCGGGCCCGCGCCGCCTTCACCGTCAGCGTCGCGAAGTCCGTGAACTGCGCGTCCTGCGTCAGCTCGCCGCCGGTCAGCACGTCGTACCAGACCTGCCCCGCCCGCTCCCAGGAGTGCCCGCCGAGGGTGGTGGCGGCGAGGTAGAAGGCGTGGTTGGGGATGCCGGAGTTGATGTGGACGCCGCCGTTGTCGCGGCCGGTGCGGACGTAGTCGTCCATCGTCGAGGGCTGCGGGTCCTTGCCGAGGACGTCGTCGTCGTACGCGGTGCCCGGCTCCTTCATGGAGCGCAGCGCCTTGCCGGTGACCCGCGGGGCGAGCAGCCCCGCGCCGATCAGCCAGTCGGCCTCGCCGGCGGTCTGGCCGAGCGTGTACTGCTTGATCAGGGAGCCGAAGACGTCCGACACCGACTCGTTGAGCGCGCCGGACTGGCCGAAGTAGTCCAGGTTGGCGGTGTACTGGGTGACGCCGTGCGCGAGTTCGTGGCCGATGACGTCGATGGGGAGGGTGAAGTCGAGGAAGATCTCCCCGTCCCCGTCGCCGAAGACCATCTGATCGCCGTTCCAGAAGGCGTTGTTGTAGTCCCGGTCGTAGTGCACGGTCGCGACCAGCGGCAGCCCGGCGCCGTCGATCGAGTCGCGGGAGAACGCCCTCAGGAAGAGTTCGAAGGTGGCGCCGAGGCCCGCGTAGGCGCGGTTGACGGTGGCGTCCTTGCCGGGCTCCTCGCCCTCCCGGCGGACCGCCGCCCCCGGCAGCTTCGTGCCGTGCCGGGCGTCGTGGACGGTGCGGTGCGGCTTGCCGGACTCGGCCGCGGCGAGCGGGGCGACGGCGGCGGCGCCGACGACCGTGGTCAGGCGGCGCTGGGTGCGCTCGTAGGCGTCGCGCTGGAGGGTGCGGCGGGCGGGTCCGGCGAGTGCGGGGTCCTCGGCCTGCGCGAGCCGGTCGAGGACGTGCGGCGGGACGATGGTGCAGAAGACGGGCTCGAAGCCCCCGTTGGTGGTCATGTCCGGCACCTTTGCACTGCGTGACGGGTTTGTCACCATCCGCAACCTTGGTTGGTGAAAAGTGCGGTCGATCCCTGTGATGGGGCGCCTTGGAGTGGTATACGGCACTTTTTGTCCCGATCCTCCCTCTGGTCCCGCATACTGATACGGACGCTCGCACGGGCCCGTGTCTCGGTTAGGCTGCGCAGCATCATGCGTTTCGGGCTGCTTCTCCTTAGCTGCCGCGGTGAGGGTCTGCAGTAGGCCGACCCCCTCCCCGCGGAGTTTGGCGCTGCGGCGTCGGCCGTCCCTTTCCGGTCTCATCCCGGATCACCGCGGACCCTCGAGGAGCCCACGCACCATGGTCAACCGCCAGCAGCCCAGTTCCATGCCGATCCACAAGTACGGCCGTTACGAGCAGGTGGACATCCCCGACCGGACGTGGCCGGGCAACCGGATCACCACCGCCCCCCGCTGGCTCTCCACCGATCTGCGCGACGGCAACCAGGCCCTGATCGACCCCATGTCGCCCGCCCGCAAGCGCGCGATGTTCGACCTGCTGGTCAAGATGGGCTACAAGGAGATCGAGGTCGGCTTCCCGGCCTCCGGTCAGACCGACTTCGACTTCGTGCGCTCCATCATCGAAGACCCGGACGCCGTCCCCGAGGACGTCACGATCTCCGTACTGACCCAGGCCCGCGAGGACCTGATCGAGCGTACGGTCGAGTCCCTGAAGGGCGCCAAGCGCGCCACGGTGCACCTGTACAACGCCACCGCGCCGGTCTTCCGCCGGGTCGTCTTCCGCGGCTCCAAGGACGACATCAAGCAGATCGCCGTCGACGGCACCCGCCTGGTCGTGGAGTACGCGGAGAAGCTGCTGGGCCCGGAAACGCACTTCGGCTACCAGTACAGCCCCGAGATCTTCACCGACACCGAGCTGGACTTCGCGCTGGAGGTCTGCGAGGCGGTGATGGACGTCTACCAGCCCGGTCCGGACCGCGAGATCATCCTCAACCTGCCGGCGACCGTCGAGCGCTCCACCCCCTCCACCCACGCCGACCGCTTCGAGTGGATGGGCCGCAACCTGTCCCGCCGCGAGTACGTCTGCCTGTCCGTCCACCCGCACAACGACCGCGGCACGGCCGTGGCCGCAGCCGAGCTGTCCCTGATGGCCGGCGCCGACCGCGTCGAGGGCTGCCTGTTCGGGCAGGGCGAGCGCACCGGCAACGTCGACCTGGTCACCCTGGGCATGAACCTGTTCTCCCAGGGCGTCGACCCGCAGATCGACTTCTCCGACATCGACGAGATCCGTCGCACGTGGGAGTACTGCAACCAGATGGAGGTCCACCCGCGCCACCCGTACGTGGGCGACCTGGTCTACACGTCCTTCTCCGGCTCCCACCAGGACGCCATCAAGAAGGGCTTCGACGCCATGGAGGCCGACGCGAAGGCCCAGGGCGTCACCGTCGACGACATCGAGTGGGCGGTGCCCTACCTGCCCATCGACCCCAAGGACGTCGGCCGCTCCTACGAGGCCGTCATCCGCGTCAACTCGCAGTCCGGCAAGGGCGGTATCGCCTACGTCCTGAAGAACGACCACAAGCTGGACCTGCCGCGCCGCATGCAGATCGAGTTCTCGAAGATCATCCAGGCCAAGACGGACGCCGAGGGCGGCGAGGTCACCCCGGCCGACATCTGGTCGGTGTTCCAGGACGAGTACCTGCCCAACCCGGACAACGCCTGGGGCCGCATCCAGGTCAAGAACGGCCAGTCCACCACCGACCGGGACGGCGTCGACACGCTCACCGTCGAGGCCACCGTCGACGGTGAGGCCACCGTGCTGACCGGCAGCGGCAACGGCCCGATCTCCGCGTTCTTCGAGGCCCTGCAGTCCCTCGGCATCGACGTACGGCTGCTCGACTACCAGGAGCACACGATGAGCGAGGGTGCCTCCGCGCAGGCCGCCTCCTACATCGAGTGCGCCATCGGCGAGAAGGTCCTGTGGGGCGTCGGAATCGACGCGAACACCACGCGTGCCTCGCTGAAGGCGGTCGTCTCGGCCGTCAACCGGGCGGCCCGCTGAACAGCGGCTCCGAGAGGTCCAGGGGTCCCGTCCGCCGTTCTCGGCGGGCGGGACCCCGTCGGTTACCGGCCATTCCCTGTGCGGGTCACGGGAAGGTCCCGTGCGAGGTGCTGACGAAGACTCTTCGATGTGGCTAACATCACGCAAGCGCGGCGATGAGGCCGGGGCGATGTGGAGGTGCGACGTGCTGCCAGGACGGGGACCCGACGACCGTGCCGCTGTCACCAGACTCTCGCGCCTGCTGGGAACCCGGACCGCGTGGACGGCCGTCGGCGACGGGGAGTTCTTCTGCCCCGGTTGCGGCGGCGACCGCAACTACCGGCGGCTGACCGGACAGCGCCGCTTCACCCTCCTCGGCGTGCCCGTGGTGCCGCGCGGCGCGGCCGGCCCGGTCGTCGAATGCGCGGCCTGCCTCCGCCACTTCGGCACCGACGTCCTCGACCACCCCACCACCACCCGCTTCTCCGCGATGCTCCGCGACGCCGTGCACACCGTCGCCCTCGCGGTGCTGGCCGCGGGAACCTGCTCGCGGGCGTCCCTGGAGACCGCCGTCGCCGCCGTCCGCGCGGCCGGCTTCGACGACTGCACCGAGGACCGGCTGGCCGCGCTCGTCGAGGCGCTGGCCGCCGACACCGGCCGCTTCACCGGCGAGCCCTGCACGGCGGGCCTCGCCATAGAACTCCACGAGGCCCTCGATCCGCTGGCTCCGCACCTCGCCGCCCCGGGCCGCGAATCGATCCTCCTGGGCGGCGCCCGCATCGCCCTCGCCGACGGCCCCTACACCCCCGCCGAGCGCGACGCCCTGGCCACCGTGGGTGCCGCCCTCACCATCTGCTCGGACGACGTGACCCGCCTGCTGACGGCGGCCCGGACACCGTCCTGACCCTCCCGGGGCCGACCCGGCTCCCGGCTCAGTGGCAGCCGGTGAGTCCGAGGCGCATGACCAGGCGGTCCTGGCCGGGGCCGAAGTAGTCCCGGCGCAGCCCGGCGTCGGGCTGCTCGGGACAGAAGCCCAGGGACCGGTAGAGCAGTATGGCCGCGCGGTTGGCGGGTTCCACCGTCAGGCGGACCTGTTCGACGCCGCTGCCGCGCAGCCGAGCCAGGATCTCCACCATCAGCTCCCGGCCCAGACCGTGGCGGCGGCGCTCCTCGGCCACGCACAGGCCGAGGATCCAGCTCCTCCGGGTGAGTGCCGTGGTCGCGGCCAGGACATAACCGTGCAGGCGTCCCTCGCCGTCGTCGAGGACCAGGAGGTGCTCGGCGTACATGTCGTAGAGCTGGCGCAACAGGAACGCGGGGTACGCGACCTCCTGGAAGACCGCCTCGTCGAGCCTTTGGAGTTCGGGCAGGTCGGACTCCTGCGCCGTCCGCAGGACCAGGGGGCGCGGGTCGGGGAACGGATCCGGTTCCCCGAGGCACCCACGGCGGTCCAGGGCGTGCTCCAGCGGTTCGGCGGTCATGCCACCCCCAGTCGAGACGTTCGGGATGTGCGGACGTCAACACGACAGCTCCGACGCGGTTCACCCTTGAGGAGCACCCTTGAGGAAGAGGAGCCCCGGTGGCGCCAGTGGTTCCGCCTCGCTAGAGTGAGCGCCCAACTCGCCTCATGCAAGGACGAGTTCATATTTGTCGGCGATGTGCTGTCGTGCGCCCGTCGTGCGCCTGTTCTTCGGGGTCGGCCGGTTTTGGACTCTCTGCGCGTTTCGCGTCGGCTTTACCGTGTGAATCCGGGCATATGCTGTTTCGCCTGACTGTGTTCACGAGGGTACGAACGCGGGGCGCACAGTCTTGTCCGACACTGATGGGAATACGACAGGGTGATGATGGATCGCAACGCCGATGCGCCGTGGTCGCAGTTCGATCCTGAGGTGTACGTCGACCTCAATTACCGCACACCACTCGAAGTCGACCTCCTGATCGTGCGCTTGATGCGCGACCACTTCAGCAGCTGCTTCGCCCGGGGCGTCCCGGACTCGATGCGCGGTGTCGACGTCGGGGCCGGCGCGAACCTCTATCCGGGCCTGGCCATGCTCCCGTGGTGCGAGAAGATCGTTCTGCTCGAGTACGCGCAGCCGAACGTCGAGTACCTGGAGCGGCAGACGGCGCCGGAGGGCTACGACGAGGCCTGGGACGCGTTCTGGAACGAGCTGAGCGAGGCTCCCGCCTATGCCGATGTGAAACCGAGGGACCGGATCAGCGAGATCGTCCGCGTGGAGCGGGCCAACCTGCTGGACCTCGACGGACAGCGGCGCTGGGACATCGGGACGATGTTCTTCGTCGCCGATTCGATGTCGGAGTGCCCCGACGAGTTCCGGCGGGGCGTGCGGTGCTTCATGGACGTGCTGAACGAGAAGGCTCCGTTCGCCGCCGCGTTCATGAAGGAATCCGCTGGATACCGTGTCGGCGAACACTGGTACCCGGCCTACCGGGTGAACGAGGACCAGGTCCGGGAGAGCCTGGAGCCCTTCACCTCCGAGCTGGAGATCCACGATCTGCACCATGTGGTGCGGCCGGGTCACGAAGGAATCATCCTCGCCCTGGGGCGGCGCAATTCGGAGGTTGTGGCCCCCTAGGAACGGGGACCATGTCTGCACACAGGACAACGAGATCTGTACGAGGGGTGCGGGGATGCAGATCAAGCCGCGGCAGCATCTGCTGGACATCTGGCGAGCCGCGGCCCGTCATTCGTTCGACGACGGGAAACTCGTCTGGGGGGACACCGAAGGGCTGAGCAGCGTCGCGGACGCGGAACGGCTGCTCTGTCTGCTGTACCCCGCCACCGAGGTCCCCGCGTTCCGCTTGGACCAGCCCGACACCACGGAGAGGGACGTCCTCGGGGCGTTGGAGCGGCTCGGCAGCCGACTGGAGATCCCTCCCAACCTGATCACCGCGCTGGCCCAGTTCATGCGCACCCACACAGGACCGGACGAAAGCCCCACCTTCGCCGGTGGGCACTACTTCAGGACGAATGATCCCCAGCGGGAACTCACCCACGAACAGAGCCAGCTGGGTGTCGTCGACTCCTATTCCATGTCCGTCACGCTCTGCCTCGCCACCTTGGGATTCCTCAAGGTCTACGAGAACAGCACCACCCGTCCCGAGATGCGCAGGGCGGTCGGTGAGCTGAGAGAGGCCACCAGTCGCAGGCTGACCGCCGCGATGATCAGCCTGCTGCGTTCCTTCACCGTCAACGTCTTCGACGCGGAGTCCGAACAGGGCCGGCGGCTGATCCAGGTCATCGGACAGGGCGGGCAGTCCGACCGGGCCGTACTCCAGCAGTTCTCCCGCCGGTTCCGGCCGCTGCGCGCCACGATCATCGAAAGCCTCAGTCGCGGCATCCAGGTCGACGAGAGCATCCGGGACGAGAGCCAGCTCTTCGAGTGCGGCTGGGCCTGGAGCGTGGTGAAGGACGCGCCGACCATCACCGACCTGAGCGTCCAGGCGCCCGGCCAGCCCGACGGCATCGCCGACCGGCTGCCCTACGTGTACTTCACCGTGGTCGCCCTGGACGGTATCCAGGACCTGTTCTCCGAGCGCACCCTCACCCTGGGGCTGCTCGACACCGACCAGCAGAAACTCGCCGAGGCCCTGCGCCTGCGCTGGGAACTCAGCCAGCAGTACTGGTCGGCCATCGCCCGGTTCGGAGCCGGGCGCTGGCCCCTGGAGGACCTTCCCTGGCAGACCACCGGCCTGCGGCTGGAGTCGGAGTACTTCTCCCTGACCGTCGCGGCCATCCTCGTCCACGACCTGGTCCGCCGGAAAGCCACCGACGACGACCTCACCCGCACCGTCTCCGTCATGGAGCGCCTCGCCGACCGCGGCCGGGTCACCAGCCGTATGACCAGGAACGATCCCGCGGTCGGGCTGCACAACCCCGGGGTCACCATGCCGCTCGCCGGATCGGAACGGTCCGGCGGGCCGCTGCAGTGGCGGATGACCGATTTCTCGGCACAACTCCTCAAGCGGATCGTCCAGCTCGCGGAGCTCTCCCGGAACGTCGACGCACAGGACCGTCTGCTGCGCCTGGCCGAGCAGGCATTCGAGCACCTGTGGAACCGGCGGATCGAGGAGGGCGAGGGGGCCGGCCTCTGGGACAACGCGCGGGCCGTCTTCCCGGACTCACGCGTCGGCCGGCGCCTCTCCTGGAGCATCACCGAACGTGTCACCGAGTGTCTGGTCGCCGCGCGCAACCTGTACGAGCAGCAGCCCATCCGCAGTCCCGAACTCGCTCAGCTGGCCCGTGAGCTGCTCAGTGAGGCCACCCATCTGTTCGGTAAGGAACAACTGGAGGCATCGACCACCGCCGAGGGGAGCCGGGGCCGGGCCATGCGGAGCATCGAGAGCCGACTGGACCGTGCCCGCAGCCTGGTCGACGACCGGCCCGCGACCGCGTTCGCGCTGGCCCTGCCCGTGCTCCAGGAACTCGACACCCTGGCCCAGGCCCGGGGCGCCGCCGCACAGGAGGTGTGAACCGTGCTCGTCTTCGCCGCCTCCGACAAAGGAGGCACCGGTCGCTCGGTCACCAGCGCCAACCTGGCCTACCAGCGCGCCCTCACCGGCGATCACGTGGCATACGTCGATTTCGACTTCGGCTCACCGACTGCCGCCGCCGTCTTCGACGTCCCCGACGCGATGCGCGGCACCGAGGAGCGGGGCCTGCACTCCTACCTCGAGGGCGAGGTCACCGAGCCGGCCCGGATCGACGTCTGGCGGCAGACCGAGCACCCCCGACTGCGCGCCCGGCCCAACCAGTCCGGCCGCCTGGTCCTGTTACCCGGCGACGCCGGCGGTGGCGAGTTCGCCACCGCCGGGGACGCCCTGGAGCGATGCGTCGACCTGCTGCTGCGGCTGAACAGCGAGTTCGACCTGATCATCGTGGATCTGAGCGCCGGCCGCAGCTACGCCGTCGACATGGTCCTCGCGGCAACGGCCCACCCCCAGATGCGGCACGTCCCGTTCCGCTGGCTCGTCTTCCACCGCTGGACCCGACAGCACGTGGTCGCCGCCGCAGGGCTCGTCCACAAGGACCACGGCATCGTCAAGGGCGGTGTCGAGCGAGGACACGACGAGGAGGCGCTGCAGGGCGCCATCCGTTTCGTACGGGCCGCCGTACCCGATCCGGACTCGCCGCTGTGGGCCCAGGGCTCGCCCGCCCAGGCCGCCTGGATGCAGTCCTGCGACGAGGCGCTGCGCCGGCTGGCGGCGGAGCACCGGGTCGGCGACAGCGTGGTGCTCGGTGTCGTACCGCTGGAGCCCATCCTGCAGTGGCGCGAACAGCTGATCACCGAAGAGGACGTGCTCTCGACCCAGATCGCCAACAAGGAGACGCTGGAGGCGCTGGAGGAGATCGCACGACGCCTGACCGACGACTCCTGCTGGGGGCGGCCATGACGGACGCGGTGTTCCGCGAGACCACCGCCGAGCCACGCACCCAGGCGGTGCCGCTGTCGCACCTCTCCCTGGAGTTGGGCCACCTCTACATGGAGGACTTCGAGGCCGGCCCCGAACACCTGAGGGAGCACTTCGACCGGGTGCGCCCCTGGGCGGAGGCGGCACGCGCCACCGCGGCCGCCGCGACCGGCGGCAAACGCCCCCGGATCAGCACCTGCTTCCTGATCGACGACTACTTCACCCGTTTCTCGAGCCCCGCCGAAGTCGTCCCCATGCTGCTGGCGGAGGCCGACCGGGCCGGTCTCGTCGTCGACTACCTGGCCCGCGAGTCCGGTTGTGCGGTCGCCGGCAAGGTACCGGTCGCGGAGGCGGTGGCAGGCCGCCTCGTCGAGGAACCGCCACCCGGCAGTTACGGAATCCGCCCGCCGGCCGCGCAGACCGGCTGGCTGGCCAACGGCGAGCGCAGCCCCGCCGCGCGAGCCCCGCAGGCCATGAAGCAGGCCACCGCCTGGCAGCCGCCCCGGGAGGCAGCCGCCCGCCGCCACTCCGTCTTCCTGGACGTCGAACTGTGGAGCGACGCCCCCGACGGACACCGCACCTGGTCCTGCCCCTTTCTCGCCGCGGTGTGGCAGCTCGCCCGCCTCGGCCTCCTGCGCAACGAGGGCGAGGCTGTCCTCGTGCCCCGCCCGCACACCACCTCCGGCTTCCCCGAGGAATGGGACGAACTGCCTCCGCTGGTCCGGCTCAATCCCAGGGCCGACCCGTTCGCCGCCTACCGGACCTGCTCGGTGGTGCCCAACCGGTTCCTGCCCGTCGAGCACGCCGTCCGGGTGATCCTCGACCAGACCGAGGTGGCCCCGGGAGCACTGCGCCAGGTCGCCGAACGGTCCGCCCGCGAGAGGACGACCGTTCCCGACTCGGTGGCCGATCGGGTCTCCTACGTCTTCTACGCGGGGCCGTGAGATGGGACCGGGGGAGTCCGCACCGCGTGTCGTGCTCGCCTGCGGCGAGGTCCGCACCTGTCTGCTGCCCGCCCTGCAGGCGCTCGACAGCCGGGCCGCCGCCCAGCTCCTCGGAGTGCGCGCCGATGAAAGCGTCCTGCTCTCCGAACGTCCCAACCTCTACGGCCGTTCGCCCGACACCCTCACCGGCGTCGACTGCCCCGTCCCCAGCTCCAACGGCGCCGGAGTCCGTGTGGTCGGCACGGTCGTCGCGCGGGCCTCGCTCACCGAGGGACGTGTCCTGCAGAGCTCCGCGTACTTCCGGGTCACCGCGGCAGGACCCGACCACCGGCGGCCGTGGGGCCACTACCTGGTGCGGCCCGGGGTGGTCGAGCCGTTCGGAAAGCTGCCCCACGAAGCGGTCGCCCAGGGCCTGCTGAGCGGTGGGCGGCACGGCGAACTCGATGTCGGACTGATCGCCGGCGGGCTGCTCACCCGACTGCTGCGCCACCCCCTGCTGGACCAGCGGCCGCCCCTCAGGTCCCGTCCCACCCGGCTCCGTTGGGTGGCCCTGCCCGCGGACCGCGACGACGGTCCGTCGATCGAACGGTTCACTCTCGCCGAGGACGAGTTGCGCACGCTGCGGCTCCGAGTGCCCGAGGGAACCCCCAGCGGTGAGATCGCCGGGCTCTGCGACGATCTCGCCCTGCACGACTGGCTGCTCACCACCGTGGTCCGCATCCTGGACGGCATCCGTCTGGGAGCCGGGGCCCCGCCCGCCCGGCCGCGACGAGGGCCGGAAGAGGGCCGCCCCGCCGTCGTCACGGCACTGCGGCCCGCCGTCGACCACCTGCTGCACCTGTGGATGCCACGGGCCCGGGTGGCGACGGAGCTGGCCCAGCTCTGGGACGTGCTGGAGGACCGCCCCGGCTTCACCCGGCAGTGGCAGGCGCTGGTGCAGCGCATCCGCGACCAGCTCACCCTGCATGCGATTCCCCCACCGCACCGGGAGACGGAGCCGGCTCCCTGACCCGACCCCAGGGCGCCCCCGGCCCGGAGCGCCCCGACCAGCCCCACACGCACATCACCGCATCCCGAACCGAAGCGCAACCCGACCGGGGGGAGAAGCGAGATGAGCACGGCAGAGTCATCTCAGCACGACGACACGGCGGGCACGCCCGACACGCCCGCTCACGCGGACCATCGGACGGTCCCCGATCCGCGGGGCCCGTCCCGCACGTCACTCGGCCGGGACAGCACACCGGCCGGCCCAGCGGTGGACGAGCCGGCCCGGGACACCCCCGCGCCCCCGTGGATGCGCCGACTGCTGGTCGGCCTCGTCCTCGGCCTCCTCGCCTGGGGCGTCGCGGCGCTGCTGAGCCCGGAGGACGGTCTGTTACGGCAACTCGCCGCCGCCGGACTCTGCGCCGTCGCCGCGGTGGCCGTCCAGCACATCCTCGGCCCGGCCCGGAAGACGGAGGAACGGGACCGGTGCGCGGAAGACGTGCCGGCCGAGACCGCCGCCACCGTACGGGAGGCTCTGCGGCGCCAGGACGGCCCGCAGGGTGGCCTGACCCGCCGCACCGAGGACATGCAGCAACTCGTCGAGAACCACCTCGTCGTGGCGGGCCGGGACACGGAGCACAATCCCGCACCGGGACGGGTCCGTATCGGTGCGGTACCCGACCTGGCCACGGACTTCGCCGAGGTCCTGGCGCCCGGACCCCCGATCCTCTCCACCTTCGTCCGCCTGGAGATGGTCCGGGTGATCGGGTACATGACGGATCTCACCACGCTGAGCGTGGAGTGTCCGGGCGAGAACCACGACTGGATGCTCGCCCTCACCCATGCCGCGGAGCACTCCATCTGCGCCACCAGCACCTCCGTCGACCGGCAGTTCTGGAACAGCGAGCCCGCCAGCCGCTACCTCCACGCACAGCAGGAGGCGATCGATGAGCACGACGTGCCGGTGCGGCGGCTGTTCCTGCTGGAGAGCGCGCGGGAACTGGACGACCGGCTGCTGCAGCTCTGCGAGGAACAGGCGGCGCTGCACATCGAGGTGCGCGTGGCGGTTCTGCCGGAACTGCCGCCCCACCTGCTGCGCGGCACCACCAACGACTTCATCGTCTACGACGAGACGGTGTCCTACGAGATCGACCAGGACCTGCGCGACGTCAACGTCAGGACCCGGCTCATCGCGCGCCAGGACCACGTCCAGGACCGGTTGAAGCGCTTCAGGGATCTCTGGGCGGCCGGCATGAGCCTGCGCGAACTGGAGGTGCGGGTCGACGACGAAGAGGACGGCACCTGGATGGTCGACGGGGCCTGACCCGCCGCACCGACCGGGCGGGCCACGGGGCGTCAGGGATCGGCGAATCGAGCAGGCGACCCGTGGCCTCCGCCTGCCCCTGGGTGGGCCACGACCTCGCCGGGTGCGGTCGTCGTGGCGAGCGCCCGCACTCCGGAAGCCGCCTACCCGAAAGCGTGAGCACTCCGGCTGCCACTGTCCGCATGATGCCGGTTTGATCGCGTAAGTGTCATTCACCTTGGGAAAGCCGGCCAATCCCCGTACGTTCCGGCCGACGCTCCCCACCACTGGGCGACTTGGGCATTGCCACCGGCCCGGACGGGCAAGGGCAAGGCCACCCGGGAAACGACCCCGCTACTCCCCAGGGAGTAGACCGCCTCCCGCGCCACCCTCCGCAGTACCGGTCGACTCGCCCTCGCGCCGGACGTATCGGTCCTCCCGCGCCGGGAGTCTGGAGAGTGTTCCAGGCAGGCCGAGCGGAGGGAGTTCGTCGCATGGGGGACACAAGGACACGGGCACGGCGGGGGCGCGTCGTGCCCTGGGTGGTGGTCGGGCTGTGGCTGGCCGCGCTCGTGCTGGTCGGGCCGCTGGCCGGGAAGTTCAGCGACGTGCAGCAGAACCGGGCCGTCGACTACTTGCCCGACAGCGCCGACTCCACCCAGGTCGCCCGCATCCAGGACGAGTTGCCCGGCGGGGAGTCGACCGACCTGGTGATCGTCTATCACCGGGACGGCGGGCTGACCGCGGCCGACCGGCGGACCGCCGCCGAGCAGGTCGCCGAAGTGGCGGACACCCACGAGCTGTCGGGCGAGCCGCGGGGCGTTCCCTCCGAGGACGGCAGCACCCTCATGTACCCGGTCTCCAGCACCGGGCCCGGCCAGGACGAAGAGGCGCGCAACGCCTTCGTCGACGAGGTGCGCGAGCTCGCCGACAGCGGTGACGGCGGTGACGGCGGCGGGCTGAGCGTCGAGGTCGGCGGGCCCGGCGCACTCCAGACGGACATGGGCAAGGTGTTCGAGACGATCGACGGCACCCTGCTGTTCGCCACCCTCGGCGTCGTCACCGTCCTGCTCGTCCTGCTCGTCCTGATCTACCGCAGCCCGTTCCTGTGGCTGGTCCCGCTCAGCGTGGCGGGCGCGGCGGCGGCCCTCGCGATGGCCGCCGGATACGGGCTCCACGAACTGTTCGACGTCACGATCACCGGCCAGAGCGGCGGCATCATGACCGTGCTCGTCCTCGGCGCCGGCACCGACTACGCGCTGCTGCTCGTCTCCCGGTACCGCGAGGAACTGCGCCGCCACGAACACCCCTACGACGCCATGCGCACCGCCCTGCGCGGCTGCGGACCGGCGATCCTCGCCTCCTCCGGCACCGTCGCCGCCGGACTGTTGTGCCTGGTCGCCGCCGACCTCAACAGCAGCAGCGGCATGGGCCCCGTCGGCATGATCGGCGTGCTCGCCGCGCTGGTCGCGATGACCACCCTGCTGCCCGCCGTGCTGGTCCTGCTCGGGCGGCGCGTGTTCTGGCCGCTGATCCCCGCCTACGGCAGCGAACCCAGGGCCCGTCGCTCGCTGTTCGCCGCCATGGGCACCTCCGCCGCCCGCCGGCCCGCCGCCGTCCTCGTCGGCGGGGCCGTCCTCCTCGGCGCCCTCGCGCTCGGCACCCTCAACCTCGGCGGCGACCTCAAACAGGAGGACTCTTTCACCGACCGGCCGGAGTCCATCACCGCGATGCGGACCCTGGCCGAGAAGTACCCCGACCGCAGCAGCCGCCCCGTCACCCTGATCGCCCCCACCGACCGGGCCGACGCCGCACTGGAGACGGCCCGCACCACCGACGGTGTGGCGGACGCGGCCGCCGGACGCAGCGGCGGGGGCTGGACCGAGATCTCCGTGTTCCCCACCGCCGCACCCGAGTCGCCCGGCGAGACCCGCACCATCGAAGCCCTGCGCGCCGGACTCGACGACCACGGCACCTACGTCGGCGGCCCCAGCGCCCAGCAACTCGACCTCGCCGACGCCGAGTCCCGGGACCGCTCGGTGATCGTGCCGCTGGTGCTCGCCGCGGTGTTCGTCGTCCTCGTGCTGCTGCTGCGCAGCCTGATCGCACCGTTGCTGCTGCTCGCCGCCGTGGTCGCCGTGTGGGGCGCGACCCTCGGCATCGGCGGACTCGTCTTCGAGCCGCTGTTCGGCTTCGCGGGCACCGACCCCGGACTCGGTCTGCTCTCCTTCGTCTTCCTCGTCGCCCTCGGCGTCGACTACGGCATCTTCCTCATGCACCGGATGCGCGAGGAGTCCCTGGCCGGCGCCGAACCCGAGGCCGCCGCGCTCACCGCGTTGCGCACCACCGGCGGGGTGATCGCCTCCGCGGGCGTCGTCCTCGCCGCGACCTTCGCCGTACTGACCACACTCCCGCTGGTGGGTCTGGTCGAACTCGGTTTCGTCATCGCGGTCGGTGTCCTGCTCGACACGTTCCTCGTCCGCACCTACCTGGTGACCACGGCGAGTGTGCTGCTGCGCCGCTGGATGTGGTGGCCCGGCAGGCTCTCCCGGCCCGCCCCGAAGCCGGTACGGGAGGACCGGGCGGACCGTGAGGGCAACGCGGAACGGGAGCCGGAGCCCGCGCGGTAGGCAGACGGCCGGCACCGCACCGGCGCACAGACGAAAGGGTGCCCCTCCCTCACGGAGGGGCTCCCTCCTCCCGGAGGATGAACCCGTGCAGGCAACCACGACCACGGCCCCCGCACCGCCGCCCCCGACGAAGGACACGGCGGCCGAGCGGCCGCGCCTCGGCGAGCGGATCGTGGCGGCGATCCACCGCGACCCGCTCACCGCGCCGCACGCCGTCCGCAACGACGCCGTGCTGGCCGTCCTGCTCGCCGCGCTCGCGACCGTCCTCGCGCTGGTCGGCGACCACGGGCGCCGACCCGACGCGCTCGGCTGGACCCTGCTGCTCGCCGCCCACGCGCCCCTGGTGTGGCGTCGGCGCCGGCCCCTGCTCGTGCTGCTGTGCGTCCTGGCGCTGGTCGCGCCGTACCACGCGCTCGACAACAACCATGTCGCGCCCGTCGCCGCGACCATGGTGCCGCTCTACACCATCGCCGCGACCGGCCCACCGCGCCGCACCCTCTGCCTCGGCTCGCTCGTCATCTGCGGCACGCTCCTGCAGAACGCGCTCACCAACCCCGACGGCTTCGTGGAACTGCTCCGCATCACCGGCTGGGTCGTCGCCGTGCTGGTCTCCGGCGTCGACGTCCGTTACTACCGGCAGTACGTCGCTGCCATCGTCGAGCGGGCCGAACGGGCCGAACGGACCCGCGAGGAGGAGGCCCGCCGCCGGGTCGCCGAGGAACGCCTGCGCATCGCCCGCGACCTGCACGACCTGCTGGCCCACAGCATCACCCTCATCGGTGTGCAGACCTCCGTCGCCGCGCACGTCCTGGCCGCCGACCCCGACCGGCTGGACCGGCGGACCGTCGCCAAGGCCCTCGACGACATCGCCGACACCTGCCGGACGGCCCGCGGTGAACTCCGCACCACCCTGGAGGTGTTGCGCGAGCACGGCGCGGGCGACGCCCGGGGTCCGCTGCCCGGCCTCGACGGCGTGCCCGACCTGGTGGAGGCCGCCCGCCTGGCGGGCGCCCGCGTCGAGCACTCCGGTCGGTTCGGCACCGTGCCGCCCGCCGTCGGCGCCGCCGCGTACCGCATCGTGCAGGAGGCGCTGACCAACGCGGTCCGGCACGCGGGCCCCGAGCCGTCCGTCCGCGTCGACCTGCGCACGGAGAACGGCGCCCTGCACCTGTCCGTCACCGACGACGGCACCGGCCCGGACCCGGACGGCACCTCCGGATTCGGGCTGGTCGGGATGCGGGAACGGGCCCGCAGCGTGGGCGGCACACTCGACGCCGGAGCCCGCGAGGGAGGCGGCTTCCAGGTGACCGCGACCCTGCCGCTGACCACGCCCGCCCCCACGGACGCCACGGCCGCCACCATCGTGGAAGGAACCCGGACCGCATGACCATCCGCGTACTGCTCGCCGACGACCAGACCCTCGTACGGGAGGCGTTCGCCCTGCTCGTCGAGTCGGCGTCCGACATGGAGGTCGTCGGCCAGGCCGCCACCGGCCGCGAAGCGGCCGAACTGGCCCGCACCCGGCGCGCCGACCTCGTCGTCATGGACATCCGAATGCCCGACCTCGACGGCATCGAGGCCACCCGGCTGATCGCCGCCGAGGAGGACCTCGCCGGGGTGAAGGTGCTCGTCCTCACCACCTACGACACCGACGAGAACATCGTGGAGGCGCTGCGCGCCGGCGCCTCCGGCTTCCTGGTCAAGGACACCAGGCCCGCCGAACTCCTCGACGCCATCCGCACGGTGGCCGCCGGGGAGGCGCTGCTGTCGCCGGGGCCCACCGCGCGGCTGATCGAGCGGTTCCTGCGCAGTCCGGCGATGCCGGTGACGGCGGGTCCCGAATGCCTGTCCGACCGCGAGCGGCAGGTGCTCACGCTGGTCGCACGCGGGCTCAACAACACCGAGGTGGCGGAGGCGTTGGGACTGAGCCCGCTCACGGCGAAGACCCATGTCAGCCGGATCATGGGCAAGCTGGCGGCCCGCGACCGGGCCCAACTGGTCATCGTGGCGTACGAGTCGGGCCTGGTGGCGCCGGGCACACCGTGACCGGCGACGCCGTCGCTCAGAGGGCGTGGGCCAGCCAGCGCTGGATCGTGCTGTTGATGTTGCCGGGCAGGGCGCTGAGCCGGTCGATGGCCTCGCGGTCCTCGGGCCGCGGCGGGATGCCGGCCGCGGTCAGGGCCGCGTGCAGCTCGAGACGGCGCCGGTCCTGCGGGTCGATGGCGACGTCCAGCCGTTCACCCGGGCGCGGCGGCGTCAGGTGGTAGTCACCGAAGTTGCTCCCGTCGAGGGCGTAAGGGTCGACGAAGGCACGGTGGTTGGTGCCGAACTCGTAAGCGGAGGCGGTCACGTGGATCTCCAAGGGATGTCGGTCTACCTCACAGGAGACCGCCCCGGAGCCCACCTCGGTGGTACCCCCGCCGAAATGTCACGCCAACAGCGCCATAGCCAGTTCATCCTCACGTCGGACCAACAGACCGGTGGGAGACGGGAGATGGGGTGGCGCTCCGTGACGCATGCGGGAGCGATCGTATTCGCACGACTCCACGGGACTACCCGCAAACGCATGAATTGAACCGATCATGCACAACTGCACCACGTCATCGTGGGTTGCACACGCATGTCATGCGGGTGACGTCGAGGGGTGCGGGTCTTCCAAAGGACTCGTTGCAAAGAACCCGTTGCAACGAGTCCTTTGCGGCGCTACCGTTGGTGTCATGGACGGCTCCCAGGACCCGCAGCTCCACAGTCTCGACGCCCGCTCGCTGCGCGGGCTCGCGCATCCCCTGCGGATGCGGTTGTTGAACGCACTACGGCACGGGGGGCCGGCCACCGCGTCGCAACTGGCCGCGAAACTGGGGGAGTCCAGCGGCGCGACCAGCTATCACCTGCGCCAGCTCGCCGCGCACGGCTTCGTCGAAGACGCGCCGGAGCGCGGCAAGGGGCGGGAGCGGTGGTGGCAGGCGGTCCACCGGGGCGTGCTGTTCGACGGAACGCTGCTAGAGGACCGTGACCCCGAGGTGCGCGGCGCCGCCGACCTGTTCCTGCACGAGGTCGCGAACCACCACACCCGGGAACTCGCCACCTGGCTCGGTACCCGCCACGACTGGTCCGAGCAGTGGAGACGCTCCTCGGACATGAGCGACTGGACGCTGAGCCTCACCCCCGAACTCGCCCGTGAACTCAGAGAAAAGATGTTCGAGCTCATGGAGAGCTACCGGGCTCTGGCCCCCGACGAGGGCACCCCGGACCTCGAGCAGGTGCGCATCCATACGCACCTCATCCCCACCCGCACGGACTGAGAGGCCGCCCGATGCACTCCGAGACCCACCTCGCGTTGCACCACATCCGCGACACCGAACTCCGCGCGCAGGCCGAGGCGTACCGTCTCGCCGCCCCCGTCGGGCACTCCCGGGCCCTCCGGGCCCGTCTCGGCTGGACCCTCGTGGAGTTCGGCCTGCGGCTCGCCGACGCCCCCAGGACGGCAGTCGCCGCGTCCTAGCGGCGGTACCGGTCCCCGAAGGGGCGTTCGCCGACGGCTCCTATGAACTCCGTCCAGGCCACCGCCCCGACCACCAGCACGGGCCCGCCGGCCACTTTGCTGTCCCGGACGGGGACGACACCGGGGACGCCGTCGGCGACTTCGAGGCAGCTGCCGCCGTTACCGTCGCTGTAGGTGCTCTTGCGCCAACGGGCGGCGCCGGGGAAGTCGTGGGCGACCTCGACGCATTCCTCGCCGCCACTTCCGCCGCTGTGGCTGCTCCTGCGCCAGCTTGCGTTGGTCAGGTCGTACTCGCGCATCGTCTGTAGCCCTCCGCCGCCGCCTCGATCATGGCCAGGGACGCCTCCCACGACAGAGCTGCGGCCCTGAGGAGATCGTAATCCGCTCGGATTCTCCTCACCGCTGCCGGATCGTCCAGCAGACTGCCTGACAGCACCCCCTCTGTATAGGCGGTCGGCGGTGCGTCCTCGAACTCTTTGAGTCTCATCATCTTGCCCATCTGCGGATGTGCCCCGACGGAGAACGGGACCACCTGCACCAGAGCCTTGCGGGCACGTGCCGTCTCTGAGATGTGGTCGAGTTGCTCGGCCATCACCGCGGATCCGCCGACCGGTACACGTAGTACCGCCTCATGCAGGACGACCCAATACATCGGCCGGGTAGCGTCCTTGAGGAGCTGAACGCGGTTCATGCGGAGGCCGACCATCTCCTCGATGTATTCGTCCGTGGCGAGCGGATTGCTTGCCATATAGATGGCCCTGGCATACGCGGGTGTCTGGAGGAGGCCGGGGACCACTGCGGGCGCCCAGTCGCAGATGCTTGTTGCCAGCCGCTCCAGTTCTGCTGCATGTGCAAAGTACTCGGCGTACCGCTGTTCCTTGATGAGCTTGCGCCACAGCCGCTCGAAAAAACCGTCGGTTTGCAGTGTCTCGTCGATCCGCTGGGCCACGTCCAGTTGTGGTTTTCGGATGGCTTGTTCGAATTGGCCGATGTAGCCGCCGGAGACGAACACCCGAGCGCCCAGCTCAACCTGCGTTAACCCTGCCTCCTCCCGGCGGCGCTTCAGTTCCGCGCCGAAGAACTCCCATGCCGCTTGGCGTGAACCGTTGGCCATTGCTGAACCCTTTCTCAAGCTCTTTTCACAGCCCGTTATTTGTAGGCCGCAGCCCCCTTCCGAGTGTAGGTTCCGGCGGGCACCTTAAGGACCGGAAGCGTGAATGCCGAAAAGAAGGGGATGAGGGTGAAGGCACAGCACTCGGCGCTCTGCGTCGAAGAAGCGGAGGAAGTGGTGAAAGAGTTGCGGGCGTTACTCGCGAAGGCCGGAATTACCCTGCCGTCACTGGGGCTGGACCCGGTGAGTCTTGCGCGGGAGGCGCCCTGTCCGCTCGTCGACCTGGGGCGGTGCTCCGTGGAGACCGCACGGCGGATCGCGGCCGCGATGGCCGCGGCGGCGCGATGAGACCGCCGGTCGGCGTGTACGTCGTGGACACCCGGACTGAGCGGATCGGCATCGTGATGGGACACGAGGGGCCCTACGTCCAGCTGAGACCGTACGGCGGCGGCCGGGAGTGGGACGCCGAACCGGGCGCCCTGCGCCGGGCGACCCCCGCCGAGCGGTTGCGCGCGGCGACCGCGTACGCCAACGCGCGCAGCCGGGGGGAGCTTCCCTGAGCCAGGGGCTCTGAGCTGTACGTGATCGCCCGGCGGGCCCGTCCGGCACGGTCCGCCGGGCAGGCCCCGACCGCGTGACGGGGGAGCCCCGCGCGTACGCGAGAATGGGGGCATGAGTCTGTTCCGCGACGACGGCATCGTGCTGCGCACCCAGAAGCTGGGTGAAGCGGATCGGATCATCACGCTGCTCACGCGCGGTCACGGACGCGTACGCGCCGTGGCGAGGGGCGTGCGCCGGACGAAGTCCAAGTTCGGTGCCCGCCTCGAACCGTTCTCGCACGTGGACGTGCAGTTCTTCGCCAAGGGCAGCGAGCTGATCGGGCGCGGCCTCCCGCTGTGCACCCAGAGCGAGACCATCGCGCCGTACGGCGGCCCGATCGTCACCGACTACGCCCGCTACACCGCCGGAACGGCCATGCTCGAGACCGCCGAGCGGTTCACCGACAACGAGGGCGAGCCGGCCGTGCAGCAGTACCTGCTGCTCGTGGGTGCCCTCAGGACCCTCGCCCGCGGTGAGCACGCACCGCATCTCGTCCTCGACGCGTTCCTGCTGCGCTCCCTCGCCGTCAACGGCTACGCCCCGAGCTTCGGGGACTGCGCGAGGTGCGGGATGCCCGGACCGAACCGGTTCTTCTCGGTCGGGTCCGGCGGTTCCGTCTGCGCCGACTGCCGGGTGCCCGGCAGCGTCGTACCCTCGCCGGAGGCCCTGGAACTGCTCGGCGCGCTGCTGACGGGGGACTGGAAGACCGCGGACGCGTGCGAGGAGCGGCACGTCCGGGAGGGGAGCGGGCTGGTGTCCGCCTACCTGCACTGGCATCTCGAGCGCGGGCTGCGCTCACTCCGGTACGTCGAGAAGTAACCAGAACCCAGCTAGAGGGAGACGAGGAAGCACATGGCCGTACGCGGGTTCCTGGGGCGTCAGCGCCGGGAGTACAAGACGCCGGAACCGCACCCCTCCGGCGCGCGGCCCCCGAAGTTCCCCGGCGAGCTGGTACCCAAGCACGTGGCGATCGTCATGGACGGCAACGGCCGCTGGGCCAAGGAGCGGGGCCTGCCGCGCACCGAGGGGCACAAGGTCGGCGCCGAGCGGGTGCTGGACGTGCTCCAGGGCGGGATAGAGATGGGGGTCGGTGCCATCTCGCTGTACGCCTTCTCCACCGAGAACTGGAAGCGCTCGCCGGAGGAGGTGCGCTTCCTGATGAACTTCAACCGGGACTTCATCCGCAAGTCCCGCGACGAGCTCGACGAACTCGGGATCCGGGTGCGCTGGGTGGGCCGGATGCCCAAGCTGTGGAAGTCGGTGGCCAAGGAGCTCCAGGTCGCCCAGGAGCAGACCAAGGACAACGACCGGCTCACGCTCTACTTCTGCATGAACTACGGCGGCCGCGCCGAGATCGCCGACGCGGCGCAGGCCATGGCCGAGGACGTGAAGGCGGGGCGCCTCGACCCGGGCAAGATCACCGAGAAGACCCTGCAGAACTACCTGTACTACCCGGACATGCCGGACGTGGACCTGTTCCTGCGGCCGAGCGGTGAGCAGCGTACGTCCAACTACCTGCTGTGGCAGAGCGCCTACGCGGAGATGGTCTTCCAGGACGTCCTGTGGCCGGACTTCGACCGCCGGGACCTGTGGCGGGCGTGCCTGGAGTTCGCCTCCCGCGACCGGCGCTTCGGCGGGGCGATCCCGAACGAGGAGCTGCTGGCCATGGAGGGCAAGCAGCAGGAGAGCGGGCGGTAACGGGGGCGGGCAGGACCACGGCGAAGGGCGCGGAGGTCGTCTCCGCGCCCTTCGCCGTCTCCCGCGTCCGTGACCTCAGTCGTCGCGGCCGGCCGCCGCGCACTCCGCGCAGGTGCCGAAGATCTCCACCGTGTGGGCCACGTTGACGTAGCCGTGTTCGGCGGCGACGGCCTCCGCCCAGGTCTCCACCACCGGGCCCTCGACCTCGACCGCCTTGCCGCAGGTGCGGCAGACCAGGTGGTGGTGGTGCTCGCCGGTGGAGCAACGGCGGTAGACGGACTCACCCTCGGCGGTCCGCAGCACGTCGACCTCGCCGGCCTCGGCGAGGGACTGCAGGGTGCGGTACACCGTGGTGAGCCCCACCGAGTCGCCCTTGTGCTTGAGCACGTCGTGCAGTTCCTGCGCACTGCGGAACTCGTCGACATCCTGGAGCGCAGCCGCCACAGCGGCCCGCTGCCTGGTGGCGCGGCCCTTCACGGGCGGTCCAGCGGTGGTCACCGGTTTCCTCCTCACGTCCGACTCTGCCGCGGCCATTGTGCCAGTCCGGGGAAGATCCGGGCCGGGAGCAGTCAGGCGTCGGCCTTGCCGGTGGCGTCCCGGCCGGCCGGGACCGCGCATTCCGCGGGCTCCGGGGCGGGCTGCGCGGCGGCCAGGGCACGGGCGCGGCGGCGGGCCAGCGGGGTGGACAGCGCGGTCAGTACGATGAACGCGGCGATCGTCAGCAGCACGATCGTCGCGCCGGGCGGCACGTCCTGGTAGTACGAGGTGACCGTGCCGCCGATGGTCACGGTCACGCCGAGGGCGGCGGCGATGGCGAAGGTGGCGGCGAAGCTGCGGCTGAGAGCCTGGGCGGCGGCGACGGGCACCACCATCAGCGCGCTCACCAGCAGCAGGCCGACCACGCGCATCGCGACGGTGACGGTGACCGCCGCCGTGACGGCGGTGAGCAGGTTCAGGAACCGCACCGGCAGGCCCGTGACCCGCGCGAACTCCTCGTCCTGGCTGACCGCGAACAGCTGGCGGCGCAGACCGAGGGTGACCAGCACGACGAAGGCGGCCAGCAGGCAGATGGCCGTGACGTCGGACTCGGAGACCGTCGACAGGGAGCCGAAGAGGTACGAGGTGAGGTTCGCGTTGGACCCGGTCGGGGCGAGGTTGATGAACATGACACCGCCCGCCATGCCTCCGTAGAAGAGCATGGCGAGGGCGATGTCGCCGCGGGCCCTGCCGTACCAGCGGATCAGTTCCATGAGGACGGCGCCGAGGACGGAGACCAGGGCCGCCATCCACACCGGCGACCAGGAGAGCAGGAAGCCGAGGCCGACGCCGGTCATCGCGACGTGTCCGATGCCGTCGCCCATGAGGGCCTGGCGGCGCTGTACGAGGTAGATGCCGATCGCGGGGGCGGTGATGCCGACCAGGACGGCCGCCAGCAGCGCCCGCTGCATGAAGGCGTAGTTCAGGATTTCCATGGATCAGCTCAGCAGTCCGGTGCGGATCGGTTCGGCGCCCGCGGGTGCGTGCGGGTGGACGTGGTCGTGGCCGGGCAGGGCGTGCTGGCCGACCGCCTGCGGGGGCGGACCGTCGTGCACGACGCAGCCGTCGCGCAGCACGACCGCCCGGTCGATCAGGGGCTCCAGCGGGCCCAGCTCGTGCAGGACGAGCAGGACGGTGGTGCCCTTCGCGACCTGCTCGCGCAGCGTCTCGGCGAGCACTTCCTGGCTGGCCAGGTCGACGCCCGCCATCGGTTCGTCCAGGATCAGCAGCTCGGGTTCGGCGGCGAGCGCGCGGGCGATCAGGACCCGCTGGTGCTGGCCACCGGAGAGGGCGTCCACCGAGTCCTTCGCCCGGTCGGCCATGCCGACCAGGTCCAGGGCGCGGTGCACGGCCTCGCGGTCGGCCTTGCGGAACACGCCGAAGCGGGTGCGGGAGAGCCGGCCGGAGGAGACGACCTCGGTCAGCGTGGCGGGCACGCCGCTCGCGGCCGTGGTGCGCTGCGGTACGTACCCCACGCGCGCCCAGTCGCGGAACCGGTGCTGCGGGGTGCCGAACAGCTCGACCTCGCCGGCGCCGACCGGCACCTGGCCTATGACGCTGCGCACGGCCGTCGACTTGCCGGAGCCGTTGGCGCCGAGCAGGGCGACCACCTCGCCGCGGTGCACGGTGAGGTCGATGCCGCGCAGGACGGGGCGCGAGCCGAGCTCGGCGTGGACGCCGCGCAGGGATATGACGGGCTCGGTGCTCATGCTGCCGTCCTCATGCCGGTGTCCTTCCGGTGGTTCGAGTGGGTCACTCGGCGCCCAGCGCCGTCTGCAGGGCCCGCAGGTTGGACTCCATGACCTGGAAGTAGTCGTCGCCGCGGGACTTGTCGGTGATGCCCTCGAGCGGGTCGAGGACGTCGGTCCTGAGTCCGGCCTCGCGGGCGACGGTCTTCGCCGTCCTGTCGCTGACCAGCGTCTCGTAGAAGACGGTGGTCACCCCGTCGGCCTTGGCGGTCTCGGTGAGCTGCTTCACGCGCGCCGCGCTGGGCTCGGACTCGGGGGTGAGGCCGTTGATGGCCTCCTCGGTCAGGCCGTAGCGCGCGGCGAGGTGGCCGAAGGCGGCGTGGGTGGTGATGAAGACGTCGGTCTTCCGGTGCTCGAGGCCGGTCTTGAACTCGGCGTCGAGGTCGTTCAGCCTGCCGACCAGGGCCTCGGTGTTCTTCTTGTAGTCGGTGGCGTGGTCGGGGTCGGCCTTCTCGAAGGCCTTGCCGACGCCCTCGGCGACCTCGGCGTACTTGACCGGGTCGAGCCAGACGTGGGGGTCCTGGCCGTCGTGGCTGTGGTTGTGCCCGTCGTCATGCCCGTGCTCGTCGTCGTGGCCGTGCTCGTCGTCATGCCCGTGCTCGTCCTCGTGGCCGCCGGCCCCGGCGTCGTGGTCGAGGGAGGTCAGCGTGGCCGCGTCGATCTTCGTCCGCACACCGGACTGGCCGATGGCCTCGTCGACGGTGGGCTGCAGGCCCTTGAGGTAGAGCGCCGCGTCGGTCTCCTCGAGCTGCGCGGTCTGCTGGGCGCTGATCTCCAGGTCGTGCGGCTCCTGGCCGGGCTGGGTCAGACTGGTGACGTTCACATGGTCGCCGCCGATCTGCTCGGCGAGGAAGGCCATGGGGTAGAAGGAGGCGACGACGTCGAACTTGTCGGTGTTGCCCGCAGCCGCGCTGCTGTCGGAGGAGCAGGCGGACAGGGTGCCGAGGGCGAGCGCGGTGAGCGCGGTCGCCGCAGCCGCGGGTATGAGGCGTCGTCGTACGTTCATGACACCCATTTTCAACAAAAATGGAAACCGTTGTCAACAAGCTGGGTGAGAGGCCTGCGGCAGGCCCTAATTGGTCCAGGAGCAGGGCCCGCCGGTAGCCTGAGAACTTCGCTGGAAGCAATCTCGCTTCGTCGCCCGTCGTCGTAATGAAGAGAGCACCGTGGCCGCCGACAAGATCGACACCATCGTCAGCCTGAGCAAGCGCCGAGGCTTCGTATTCCCCTGCAGTGAGATCTACGGCGGCCAGCGTGCCGCCTGGGACTACGGGCCGCTGGGTGTCGAGCTCAAGGAGAACCTCAAGCGCCAGTGGTGGCGCTACATGGTGACTTCGCGTGAGGACGTGGTCGGCATCGACTCGTCGGTGATCCTGGCCCCCGAGGTGTGGGTCGCCTCCGGTCACGTCGCCACCTTCACGGACCCGCTCACCGAGTGCACCGCCTGCCACAAGCGGTTCCGCGCGGACCACCTGGAAGAGGCGTACGAGGAGAAGAAGGGCCGCGCCCCCGAGAACGGCCTCGCCGACGTCAACTGCCCGAACTGCGGCAACAAGGGCCAGTTCACCGAGCCCAAGCAGTTCTCGGGTCTGCTCTCCACTCACCTCGGCCCGACCCAGGACTCCGGCTCCGTCGCCTACCTGCGCCCCGAGACCGCCCAGGGCATCTTCACCAACTTCGCCCAGGTGCAGACCACTTCGCGCCGCAAGCCGCCGTTCGGCATCGCCCAGATCGGCAAGTCCTTCCGCAACGAGATCACGCCCGGCAACTTCATCTTCCGCACCCGCGAGTTCGAGCAGATGGAGATGGAGTTCTTCGTCAAGCCGGGCGAGGACGAGCAGTGGCAGGAATACTGGATGGAGCAGCGCTGGAACTGGTACACCGGCCTCGGCATGCGCGAGGAGAACATGCGGTGGTACGAGCACCCGAAGGAGAAGCTCTCCCACTACTCCAAGCGCACCGCTGACATCGAGTACCGCTTCCAGTTCGGCGGCAGCGAGTGGGGCGAGCTGGAGGGCGTCGCCAACCGCACCGACTACGACCTCGGCGCCCACTCCAAGGCCTCCGGCCAGGACCTCTCCTACTTCGACCAGGAGGCCGGCGAGCGCTGGACGCCGTACGTCATCGAGCCGGCGGCCGGTCTCGGCCGGGCGCTGCTCGCCTTCCTGCTCGACGCCTACGTCGAGGACGAGGCGCCCAACGCCAAGGGCAAGCTGGAGAAGCGCACGGTGCTGCGCCTCGACCCGCGCCTGGCCCCGGTCAAGGTCGCGGTGCTCCCGCTCTCCCGCAACCCGGAGCTGTCGCCGAAGGCCAAGGGCCTCGCCCAGACGCTGCGGCAGCACTGGAACATCGAGTTCGACGACGCCGGTGCCATCGGCCGCCGCTACCGCCGCCAGGACGAGATCGGTACGCCGTTCTGCGTCACGGTCGACTTTGACACCCTGGACGACAACGCGGTGACGGTGCGCGAGCGCGACACCATGAAGCAGGAGCGGGTCTCCCTCGACCAGATCGAGGGCTACCTGGCGAGCCGCCTGATCGGCTGCTGACGCCGTAGCACCGCGACTCCGTCGAACCGCCCCGGGCAGCGCCTCCCGCGCCGCCCGGGGCGGTTCACGTTCTTCTGGGGTCCACCGCCGCCTGGTGGGCCCGGGCCAGATGTTCCTCCGCCTTCAGCCGGGACAGGAACCGGGCGCGTCTGCGCCAGTCGCACGTCTCGCAGCTGATCGTGCGCCGCCCCCCGGTGCGCCGGATCCGTACGACGTGTTCCCGGCCGTGCCGGTCCCAGCAGCTGACCTTGCTCGTGTCGATCTGCGGCATGCCGCAGAGTGTGCGGCAAGAGCGACATCAACGGGGGCTGCGCGCAGGTGAATTCGGTGGAGGACCGGTCCGGGTGCGGCTACGCGTCCACGCCCGCCGCCTCGCGGATCTCCGCCGACTCCAGCCGGTCGGCCGTGTGCCGCGCGGTCGCGCGGGCCCAGCGGCCGGAGGTCACCGCGCCCACCACCAGCACCGCGAGCCCGCACACGGTGAGGATCCACCAGCCGGGCCGCGCCGCCGGCACGAAGTCGGCCGCGTACGACGACGAGCCCACCCCCGCCGCCAGCACCGCGCCCACCACCGCGACCCCGAGCGCCTGGCCGAGCTGCCGGCTGGTGGAGGCCACCGCCGAGGCCACCCCGGCCTGGGCGCGGGGCATGCCGGAGACGGCGGTGTTGGTGATGGGGGCGTTGACGAAGCCGAAGCCGACGCCGAACAGGACGTACCCGACGAACAGCGTGGCATTGGAGGTCTCGGCCTCGAAGAGGGCGAAGAGCAGCCCGCTCACCGTCATCGCGCCGCCCGCGATCAGCAGCGGCAGGCGGGGGCCCCGGCTGCCGACCAGGCGGCCGGAGAGCGGGGCGCACAGGAAGGTCGGGACGGCCATGGGGAGCATCCACAGGCCGGCGTCCAAGGCGCTGAGGCCTCGTACGTTCTGCAGGTAGAGCGTGGAGAGGAACAGGAACCCGCCGAGCGCGGCGAACGCGCTCACCGCGATCACGGTGGCCCCGCTGAACGGTGCCGAGCGGAAGAAGCGCAGGTCGATCAGGGGTTCGTGGTGGCGGGACTCGTAGCGCAGCAGGGCGATCAGGGCCGCCAGCGCGAGGAGGGCGAAGGGGACGGTGGTGGAGGGCGCCGCGTGCGGCGCCTCGATGATCGCGTACGTCAGGGAGCCGAACAGGACGATGACCAGCAGCTGACCGACCGGGTCGGTGCGGCGGGGCTCGGGGGCGCGGGACTCCGGCACGAAGCGCAGGGTGAGGGCGAGGGCGGCGAGGCCGACCGGCAGGTTGATCCAGAAGATGGAGCGCCAGCCGACGGAGTCCACCAGCAGGCCCCCGACCAGGGGGCCCGCCGCCATCGAGATGCCGACGACCGCGCCCCACGCGCCGATCGCGCGGGCGCGTTCGCGCGGGTCGGTGAAGGTGTTGGTGATGATCGACATGGCGACCGGGTTGAGCATCGAACCGCCCACCGCCTGCACCATGCGGAAGGCGACCAGCGCGTGCAGGTTCGGGGCGAGCGAGCAGAGCACCGAGCCGAGGGTGAAGACGACCAGCCCCGCCATGAAGACCCGTTTGCGGCCGATCCGGTCGGCCGTGGAGCCCGCCAGCATCAGCAGCGAGGCGAGGACGAGGGTGTAGGCGTCGATGGTCCACTGGAGACCCGCGGTGCTCGCGTGCAGGTCCCTCTGGAGGGACGGCAGGGCGACGTTCAGCACCGTGTTGTCCAGGCTCACGATGAGCAGGCTCATGCAGCAGATCGCGAGCACGAGGAGGCGTTGGCGCGGGCTGAGCTCGGGCATGGGTTCCATCGTACGCGCGGTTCAATAGTGCGGCTAACTAATGACAGGTGCACATGTGCCGTGCCGGGCAGCTCCCGGGATGCGGGACAATGGGGGAATGCCCACGCCCACGCCCACCCCGGCTCAGCCCCCGTCGAACCGCCCGGACCTCTCGGACCGGTCGGACCTGACGATCGGCCCGTACGCGGTCCGGCCGCCCGTCGTGCTGGCTCCCATGGCCGGGATCACCAACGCGCCCTTCCGCACCCTGTGCCGGGAGTTCAGCGGGGGCAAGGGGCTGTTCGTCAGCGAGATGATCACCACCCGGGCGCTGGTCGAACGCAACGAGAAGACCATGCAGCTGATCAGGTTCGACGCGAGTGAGACGCCGCGTTCGATCCAGTTGTACGGCGTCGACCCGGCGACCGTCGGCAAGGCCGTCCGTATGATCGCGGAGGAGGACCTCGCCGACCACATCGACCTCAACTTCGGCTGCCCGGTGCCGAAGGTGACCCGCAAGGGCGGCGGCTCGGCCCTGCCCTACAAGCGGAACCTGCTGCGGTCCATCCTGCGCGAGGCGGTGAGCGGCGCCGGGGACCTGCCGGTCACGATGAAGATGCGCAAGGGCATCGACGACGACCACCTGACCTACCTGGACGCCGGCCGCATCGCCGTCGAGGAGGGCGTGAGCGCCGTCGCCCTGCACGGCCGCACCGCCGCCCAGCACTACGGCGGCACCGCCGACTGGGACGCCATCGCCCGGCTGAAGGAGCACGTGCCGGAGATCCCCGTGCTCGGCAACGGCGACATCTGGTCCGCCGACGACGCGCTGCGGATGGTGCGCGAGACGGGCTGCGACGGGGTCGTGGTGGGGCGCGGCTGCCTGGGCCGGCCGTGGCTGTTCGCCGACCTGGTCGCGGCCTTCGAGGGCCGGGACGACTTCCGCAGGCCCACGCTGCGCGTGGTCGCCGACGTCATGGTCCGGCACGCGACCCTGCTCGGGGAGTGGATCGGGGACGAGTCGCGCGGGGTGATCGACTTCCGTAAGCACGTCGCCTGGTACCTGAAGGGCTTCGCGGTCGGCTCGGAGATGCGCAAGCGGCTCGCGATCACCTCCTCGCTCCGGGAACTGCGTTCCGGGCTGGACGAGCTGGACCTGGACCAGCCCTGGCCGGCCGGCGCGGACGGCCCCCGCGGCCGTACCTCCGGCAACAACCGGGTGGCGCTGCCGGACGGCTGGCTGAAGGACCCGTACGAGTGCGCGGGCGTCGGCGAGGACGCCGAACTCGACACGTCCGGCGGCTGATCGGCGCCGCTCGCCGGCAGGTTCGGGAGCCGTACGGCTCTGCTCCCCGCGGAACAGAGCCGTACGACAGCGCCGTACTGGTGTGTCCGGACCGCTCAGGCCGTCGGCTGCGCCGGGGCCGCGTCCTCCTCGGGACGCTCGGGGTGGTGGCGCAGGTGGACGATGGCGCCCACCAGACCGCCCCAGACGATCACGATGGCCACGACCAGCATGATGATCGCACTCGTCGACATCAGTTCTTCCCCCCTTCAGGTGCGTCGGAGCCGGTGCCCGCGCCCGCCTCCACGGCAGAGCCCGGACCGACCTTCGCGCCGGCCTCCGTGCTCGCCGCGGAGTCCGCTTCCTCGGCGGCTTCGGAGTCGGCGGAGCGCCAGGGCACCAGACTGAGGACCACGCCGACGAGCAGCGCCGCCGCGGCGACGCCCCAGCCGGCCCAGAGCAGGAACTCCGTCGAGTAGCCCTCGTAGTTCTCGGCGAACTCCGCCCGCAGGCTGTCGACCATCATCCAGCCGAGCACCAGCGGAGTGACGATGCCGAGGCAGATGAGCCACCAGCGGCCGAGCCGCATCGAGGAGACGTCGTTGGCGTGCTTCTGGAAGGCGGGCAGCCGGCGCAGCAGCCAGCCCACGACGACGAGCACGACCAGCGCGGCGAGCGCGATGCCGTACTGGTTGATGAAGTGGTCGGCCGCGTCCAGCAGGTAGATGCCGCTGTCGGTCGGGAAGACGAGGATCGACACCAGGGCGACGGCCCCGCCGACGCTCAGGACCGCCGGGACCCGGCGCATACCGGTGCGGTCCTGCACGGCGGCGATGACGACCTCCACGATGCTGATCAGCGAGGTGAGGCCGGCCAGCACCAGCGAGGCGAAGAACAGCACGCCGAACAGCGCGCCCATCGGCATCTGGGAGATGACCGTCGGGAACGCCACGAACGCCAGGCCGATGCCGGAGCTCGCGACCTCGTTCACCCCGACGCCCTGGGCCGCGGCCATGAAGCCGAGGGTGGCGAACACGCCGATGCCCGCGAGGATCTCGAAGGCGCTGTTGGCGAAGCCGGCGACCATCGCGGAGCCGGTGAGGTCCGAGCGCTTCCGCAGGTACGAGGCGTACGTGATCATGATGCCGAAGCCGATGGACAGCGAGAAGAAGATCTGCCCGTACGCGGCGACCCACACACTGCCGTCGCCGAGCGCCGACCAGTCCGGCCGGAACAGTCCGTCCAGACCCTTGCCGGCGCCGTCGAGCGTGAGCGCGCGGCCGACGAGGACCACGAAGAAGAGCACCAGCAGCGGGATGAAGAACTTGTTGGCCTTCTCGATCCCGTTGCGGATGCCGAGCGCCAGGATGACGAGCACGACCGCCCAGATCGCGATGAGCGGCCAGAGCACACCGTCGACGTAGGAGGACATGAGGCCGGGCTTCTCGGCGGCCTGGAGGAAGTCGCCGAAGAAGAAGGCGTTGGCGTCGCTGCCCCACTGCTCGCCGAAGGAGTAACCGATGTAACGCACCGCCCAGGCGATGATGACGGCGTAGTAGGCGGCGACCACGAAGCAGATCGCGACCTGCCACCAGCCGATCACCTCCGCGGGCCTGGCCAGCTTGCGGAAGGCGGCCGGGGCCGACTTCCGGAATCTGTGGCCGATCGAGTACTCGAGGATGAGCAACGGAATGCCGGCGGTCAGCAGCGCGACGAGATACGGCAGGAGGAAGGCCCCACCGCCGTTCTCGTAGGCAACGGCGGGGAAGCGCCAGATGTTGCCGAGGCCGATCGCCGATCCGATCGCGGCGAACAGGAAGCCTGCGCGGCTTCCCCACTGCTCACGGGAAGGACTGGACATGATCACGGTTCCTTGGTCATTTTTTGCGTAGCGCGGCACGCTAGCAACAGGAACGCCTGGTGAACAGAGGTCTTCGGATAACGGTCGCACTCCTCGTCGCCGGGCCCGGCACGCGGTGTCGTCCGAGGTCACGTGCGGGGTGCGCGGCTGACCGGACCGGTGGTGCCGTTGCCCTGCCGACGAGGGTCCTAGGGGTGCGGGACGGAGCCGTAGGCCTTCAGGAAGCGGTCGCGGAACGCGTCCATCTTCCACACGGGCGCGTCCCCGGCCGGCCTCAGGCCCTCCGTCCAGTTCCAGTCGGCGATCTTCTCCAGCACCTCCGGGTCCTTGGCGACGATCGTCACCGGCACGTCCCGGCTCGCCCGCAGACCGCTGACCCGGGCGATGGGCTGGTGGTCGCCGAGGAAGACGAGGACGGTGTCGTCGGTGCCGTAGCGCTCCAGCCACCGGGTGAGGGCGGTCACCGAGTACGTGACCGACCTGCCGTACTCCTGACGGGACTTGGTGGCGTCCGTCATCAGGGTGCCGGGTTCCTTCCCCGCCTTCTGGATGGGGCCGAAGACGGAGCCGTCGCCGAGTTCGTCCCAGCCGACCATCTCGGGGAGGGGTGCCCAGGGCTGGTGGCTGGAGGTCAGGATGATCTCCGCCATCAGGTTCTTGCCCCGGTCGCGCTCCTTGCTGTGCTCCAGGCGCTGGAAGGCCTCGAGGGCGTACTGGTCCGGCATCGTCGACCAGCTGAACTTCGGTCCCTGGTAGCCCAGTCGGGAGGCGTTGTAGACCTTGTCGAGGCCGAACCACTTCGCCTCGGGCCAGTTCTTCTGGACACCCGGCATGATGCCGACGGTGTCCCACGCCCCGGACTTCCCGAACGCCTTGGTGAGGGTGAGGCGGTCGTTCGCGGTGGCGGTGCGGTAGCGCTGCTGGTTGTCGATCCACAGGCCGGACAACGCCGTCGAGTGGCCGAGCCAGCTGCTGCCGCCGAACGTCGCCGACGTCAGCCAGCCGCTACGGGCCCGGTACCCCGCCTTCGCGAGGGCCTCGGTGCCGGTGTCGAGGGTGTGGGTGACGCCGGGGGCGATCACCGGGTCCTCCAGGGCGGTGCGGCCGTAGCTCTCGATGAACGTGATGAGCACGTCCTTGCCGCGCAGGTCGGGCAGGAGCCCGTCGGGGGGCGTGGCCGCGAAGACGTCGGAACGCGCCACCTCCTCGAACTCCGCCTCGTCGCGCAGCGTGTCCACCACGCGCCGGGCCTGCACCTTCGCCGCCGCGGTGGCCCGGTCCGAGGCGACCGGTGTCCCGAGGACCTGCAGGCCGAGGGCGGTGCAGGTGATCCACACGGTGCCCGCGACGAGGGCGCCCCGGGCGGCCCGCGCGCGGTGCCGGGCCAGCAGCTCGCTCAGCCGGACGGCGGCCAGTGCCATCACGGCCGCCAGGAGCAGGGCGAGGGCGACCGCGCCGACGGTGGCGGCCGTGGCGGTCGCGGGGCCCATCGAGTCCCCGACATAGGCCTGGGCGTCGTCGAGCAGCCCCCAGTCGAGGACCAGGTTGAAACCCCGGCCCAGGTATTCGTTGAACCCGATGTCCAGCAGGTTCAGCACGGTCAGCACGGCGAGACCGATCCCGCACAGCGCGGCCGCGACGATCCGGGGCCGACGCGGCAGGGCGGGGAGCAGCGCGGCCCCGACGATCGCCTCGGCCGGTATCCGGGTGAACCGGTCGGGGCGCAGGGCGCCGGCGGTGTTGGGCAGCAGAAGGGCCCCGACGACCAGCACGGCGGCAAGGACGTGCAGGGTCCGGCGGACGACGCGTACGGCGCGGGGGTGCCGGTCGCGCCGAGCGGCGTAGCGGGTGCGGAAGGTGTGGAGGGGGCGGAAGGTGCGGAAGGTGTGGAGGGGGCGGAAGGTGTGGAGGCCTGGAGGGGTGGGGAGGGTCTCTTCCCCCTGCTTCTCGTCCCCTCGTTTCTCTTCGGTGGTCCGTGTCGGCCGGCGTAGGCGTGTGAAGACAGGCACCCGGAGGTCCTTCCGTGCAAAACCCGGTGAGGAGGCGGACCCGGCGTGGGGGTCCGGGTCCGCCGCAGTTCCGTACGGGCGTGCGGGCCGGTTCGTTCAACGGTCCGTCCCGCCGTGGGGACCGGGAGTACGGGAGGCGTCCGCATGGTGAAATCCCGGAGACTGCGGCAGCGTGATTCTCGCCACCCTTGATAAGGGTCGCGCTCAGATGAGCGGATCATGGGTGGCTGCACTTCTCAAAGGATGGCACTGGGTGCCACGATTCGATCGTTCATCGAGCGAAATCAGACGTGCCGATCGCCGCTCAGGTGAGCGTGTAGAGCGGCTCAATCCGGAATCACTGTGTTCAAGAAGTGAACGCATGAGGCTGTGATTTCTTGCCAAACCTTGACTTGTCTTTGACTTTTGATCCAGTGGCGGCGGAGTGGCCCCCGCCGCATGGTGGACGTGTGGACGTACCCATACGCCTTTGATCTGGGTATGTTCCTGCTCGTCAGGGCAGCCACCGCGTCCTCGAGGAGTCGAGACCCGTGTCGGAAAACAAAGATCTCCACGGAGCCCAGCAGGGCGGGAGTGTTGAGGGCGTGAAGTTCGTCTACGACTTCACCGAGGGCAACAAGGACCTCAAGGACCTGCTCGGCGGCAAAGGTGCGAACCTCGCCGAGATGACCAATCTGGGTCTTCCCGTCCCTCCCGGCTTCACCATCACCACGGAGGCCTGCAAGGTCTACCTGGACAGCGGTGAGGAGCCGGCGGCACTGCGTGACGAGGTGAGTGCGCACCTCGACGCCCTCGAAGCGGCGATGGGCAAGAAGCTCGGCCAGCCCGACAACCCCCTCCTGGTGTCGGTCCGCTCCGGGGCGAAGTTCTCCATGCCCGGCATGATGGACACCGTCCTGAACATCGGCCTCTCCGACAAGTCCGTCCAGGGCCTGGCCGAGCAGGCCGGCGACGACCGTTTCGCCTGGGACTCCTACCGGCGCCTCATCCAGATGTTCGGCAAGACCGTCCTCGGCGTCGACGGCGACCTCTTCGAGGACGCACTGGAGGCGGCGAAGACGGCCAAGAAGGTCGCGGTCGACACCGAGCTGGAGGCCGCCGACCTCAAGAAGCTGGTCACCAAGTTCAAGAAGATCGTCAAGACCGAGGCCGGCCGGGACTTCCCGCAGGACCCGCGCGAGCAGATGGACCTCGCCATCCACGCGGTCTTCGACTCCTGGAACACCGACCGGGCCAAGCTCTACCGCCGCCAGGAGCGCATCCCGCACGACCTGGGCACGGCCGTCAACGTCTGCTCCATGGTCTTCGGCAACCTCGGCCCGGACTCCGGCACCGGTGTGGCCTTCACCCGCGACCCCGCCTCCGGCCAGCAGGGCGTCTACGGCGACTACCTGCAGAACGCGCAGGGCGAGGACGTGGTCGCGGGCATCCGCAACACCGTGCCGCTCGCCGATCTGGAGCAGATCGACAAGAAGTCGTACGACCAGCTGATGCAGATCATGGAGACGCTGGAGAACCACTACAAGGATCTCTGCGACATCGAGTTCACCATCGAGCGCGGTCAGCTGTGGATGCTCCAGACCCGCGTCGGCAAGCGCACCGCGGGCGCCGCCTTCCGGATCGCCACCCAGCTGGTCGACCAGGGCCTGATCGACGAGGCCGAGGCGCTCACCCGCGTCACCGGCGCCCAGCTCGCCCAGCTGATGTTCCCCCGCTTCGACGAGGAGGCGAAGGTCGAGAAGATCGGGCGCGGCATCGCGGCCTCGCCGGGCGCGGCGGTCGGCAAGGCGGTCTTCGACTCGTACACGGCCGTCAAGTGGTCCCGCTCCGGTGAGAAGGTCATCCTGGTCCGCCGCGAGACCAACCCCGACGACCTGGACGGCATGATCGCCGCCGAGGGCATCCTCACCTCCCGCGGCGGCAAGACCTCGCACGCCGCCGTCGTCGCGCGCGGCATGGGCAAGACCTGTGTGTGCGGCGCGGAGGAGCTGGAGGTCGACACCAAGCGCCGCCGGATGACCGTCCCCGGCGGGCACGTCGTCGAGGAAGGCGACCTGATCTCCATCGACGGCTCCACCGGCAAGGTCTACCTCGGTGAGGTACCCGTCGTCCCGTCGCCGGTCGTGGAGTACTTCGAGGGCCGGATGCACCCGGGTGCCGACGACGCCGACGAACTGGTCGAGGCGGTCCACCGGATGATGGCCTTCGCCGACCGCAAGCGCCGGCTGCGGGTGCGCGCCAACGCCGACAACGCCGAGGACGCGCTGCGCGCCCGCCGCTTCGGCGCCCAGGGCATCGGCCTGTGCCGCACCGAGCACATGTTCCTCGGCGACCGGCGCGAGCTGGTGGAGCGGCTGATCCTGGCCGACACCGAGGCCGAGCGCGACGAGTCCCTGAAGGCGCTGCTCCCGCTGCAGCGGCAGGACTTCGTCGAGCTGTTCGAGGGGATGGACGGCCTCCCGGTCACCGTCCGGCTCCTCGACCCGCCGCTGCACGAGTTCCTGCCCGACATCACCGAGCTGTCGGTCCGCGTGGCCCTCGCCGAGTCCCGGCAGGAGCCGCACGAGAACGAACTGCGCCTCCTCCAGGCCGTGCACCGGCTGCACGAGCAGAACCCGATGCTGGGCCTGCGCGGGGTCCGCCTCGGCCTGGTCATCCCCGGCCTGTTCACCATGCAGGTGCGGGCCATCGCCGAGGCGGCGGCCGAGCGCCGGGCGGCCAAGGGCGACCCGCGCGCCGAGATCATGATTCCGCTGGTCGGCACGGTCCAGGAGCTGGAGATCGTCCGCGAGGAGGCCGACCAGGTCATCGCGGAGGTCGAGAAGGCCACCGGCACGCGGCTGAAGCTCGCCATCGGCACGATGATCGAGCTGCCGCGCGCCGCCCTGACCGCCGGCCAGATCGCCGAGGCCGCCGAGTTCTTCTCCTTCGGCACCAACGACCTCACCCAGACGGTGTGGGGCTTCAGCCGGGACGACGTGGAGGCCAGCTTCTTCACGGCCTACCTGGAGAAGGGCATCTTCGGCGTCTCCCCGTTCGAGACGATCGACCGGGACGGCGTCGGCTCCCTGGTGAAGCTCGCCGTCGAGGCCGGCCGCGCCACCCGCCCCGGTCTCAAGCTCGGCGTCTGCGGCGAGCACGGCGGCGACCCGGAGTCGGTCCACTTCTTCCACGAGGCCGGCCTGGACTACGTCTCCTGCTCCCCGTTCCGCATCCCCGTCGCCCGCCTGGAGGCCGGCCGCGCCGCGGTCACCTCGAACGGCAGCGACCACCGCTGAGTCCCGGTCCCCGGGGCGCGCGAACCCCGGAGCCGTTGCCTGTCACCCGACCACCCTCACCGATCGGCAACGGCTCCGGATCACGAAAGGAGACGGCGGCACCCGTGCGGGGGTGCCGCCGTCTCCCGTGTCCTCGGCCCGGCGTGGATCAGTTCGTGCCGCGGCGCCTGCGGGAGGCGAGCAGGACGGCGCCGCCCGCGAGGACGACGGCCGCGCCGCCGGCCGCGATGTACGGGGTGGCGCTGTTGCCGCCGGTCTCGGCGAGGTCGGTGCCGCCGCCCTTCTCGGCGGTGCCCTTGCCGTCGGCGTCGGAGCCGGTGGCGCCGTCGTCCGAGCCGCTGTCCCTGTCGCCGACGGGGACGAAGTCCGCCGGCGCGTCGTCGCAGCCGATGCCGTCGTTGTCGCGGTCCAGGTGCTTGCCGTAGTGCTCGCTGCCCGCCTTGATGTCGGAGTACCCGGCCTCGTACGCCTCGGTGCAGTTCTTGAAGGCGCCCTCGTGGGCCACGGCGGAGGTGGCGGGCAGGGCGGCCAGGGCGAGCGCGGCGACGGCCACGGCGGCGGACTTGCAGGACAGGTTCACGGGGAAACTCCCAGCCATGTGCGGATATCCGGCGGCATGCCCCTGTCCGGGGCGGTCTGCCGGGTGTGAGCTGCCGACGGTAGGGCAGCGGCCGGGGAAGGGTGCGGAGGTTTTGTGGACCCGTGATGCGAACGTGACGTGACCGGACGGTAGCTCTCCGTTCATGCGGGCGCGCTCCGTGCGCCGCGCCCGCACGGACGGGGGAGTGGTCAGGTGCGGAACGGGCCCTTCACCTCGTAGGTGATGCCGCCGGACGAACTGCCGCTCGTGCCGCGCCGGCTGGAGAAGTACAGGCGGGTGCCGTCCGGGGAGAAGGCCGGGCCGGTGATCTCGGAGCCGGACCGGCCGCTCACGAGGAGGAAGGGGGCCACGACGTCGTCGGGGGTGATGACGCAGATCTCCATGGTGCCGCCGTCCTCGGCCACGAACAGGTCACCGGAGGAGGAGCCGGTGACGTTGTCGACACCGGTCAGGGGAGCGGCGCCGCCCGGCACCAGGGAGTCGTCGTAGGCGAGTTCGATGGTCTGGGCGGAGGCGTCGTACCGCCAGACGCGGTTGTCGCCCTTGGCGGTGAACCAGCAGGTGTCGTTCGCGTAGTGGCAGCCCTCGCCGCCGTTGAAGCGCTTGGCGCCGGAGACCTGGTTGCGGGTGGCGGTGGCGCCGGACGGGTCCGGGACCCGCGCCCAGCTCACCGGACCGCTGGTGCCGCCGCCCCCACCAGCACCTCCAGCGTGCCGGAGGACAGGTCGCCCCACGTCGTCGGCCGGAAGCGGTAGAAGCAGCCGTCCGGGACGTCCTCGGTCAGGTGGACGACCCTGCGGACCGGGTCGGCGGCCGCCGCCTCGTGCTTGAAGCGGCCCATCGCGTCCCGGCGGACCGCCGCCTTCACCCGGTGCGCCGTCACCCGCACCGCCGCGTCGTCCAGGCGTGGCACCACCACTGTCTCCCGCGCGGAACGCTGCCCTCAGCGGGGGCGGGGACGGGTGTGAGGAGGCTCAACCTCAGGAAACGCTCATCTCGATGGACGGCACAACTATCCGGTCCATAGGGTCACGGCCATGCCCGACATCTCGCTGACCACCGTCATTCTCCTCTGCCTCGCGGCGCTCGCCGCCGGCTGGATCGACGCCGTGGTCGGTGGCGGCGGGCTGCTGCTCCTGCCGGCCCTGCTGCTGGGCCTGCCCGCCGGCACCCCGGCCGCGCACGCGCTGGGCACCAACAAGGCGGTCGCCATCGTCGGCACCACGGGCGCGGCGATCACCTACGCACGCAAGGCCCCGGTGGACGTCCGTACCGCCGTACGCATCGGTCTCGCCGCCCTCGCCGGGTCGTCGGGCGGCGCCTTCCTCGCCGCCGGGATGAGCACCGAGGTCCTCAAACCGGTGATCATGGTGGTGCTGCTCGCCGTGGCCGCCTTCGTCATCCTCCGCCCATCCTTCGGCACCGCGCCCGCACCCGGCCCGGTCACGCGCCGCCGCGTCCTCGCCGCGATCGGCCTCGGCGGCCTGGGCATCGGTTTCTACGACGGTCTCATCGGTCCCGGCACCGGTACGTTCCTCGTCCTGGCGCTCACCGCGCTGCTCCACCTCGACCTCGTCACCGCCTCCGCCACCGCGAAGATCGTCAACTGCTGCACCAACGCGGGCGCGCTGGCGATGTTCGCCTGGCAGGGCGCGGTGCTGTGGCAGTTGGCGGCCCTGATGGCCGTGTTCAACCTCGCGGGCGGCATGCTCGGCGCCCACACGGCCCTGAAGAAGGGCAGCGGCTTCGTCCGCATCGTCCTGCTGACGGTCGTCTTCGCCCTGGTGGCGAACATGGCGTACGAACAGTGGCTGGCCTGAGGCCGGGGGGCCGCGGAACTTCAGCGGGGACCACACGTGTTGCGCCCCGGCGTGCGTCAGTGGCTGCGGCTGCCCGTCAGGTGGGCGTAGACGACGACGTTGCCCCAGTAGCCGGTGCCGCGTGACCGGCCGCCGCCACAGGTGATGATCCGCAGTTCGGGCCGTTCCGCCGCGCCGTAGACCTGTTCGTCGGGGAAGTCCCTCGCGTCGTACGTCTCCACGGCGTGCACCGTGAACACGGCGGTGCGGCCGTCCAGCCGGTCCACCTCGACGGCGCTGCCCTTGCGCAGGGCGCCCAGGGAGTAGAAGACGGCGGGGCCGTCGGCGTTGTCGACATGGCCCGCGACGATCGCGGTGCCCCGCTCGCCGGGTGTGGTGCCGGCCTCGTACCAGCCGGCCAGGTTCTTCCGCTCGGGCGGCGGCACGTCGAGGCTGCCGGTGCCGGTCAGCCCGAGGCCCGTCAGCGGCGCGTCCACGTCGATCGCGGGGATGCGGACCCGGTCCGGCGGAGAGGGCGGCAGAGCGGCGGGGCGGCCGGCGACGAGACCGACGCGCCCGGAGTGGGCCTGGAGGGCGGACGGCTGGGGCGGGGCGTGCGTCTCGGCCGCGTCGCGCAGCAGCCACAGTCCGCAGCACAGGGCGAACAAGCTGACGGAGGCTATGGCCGTGTCGCTCGGGCCGCCGGCCCGGCCGAACCTGCTGTGCATCGTGGACTGACCTCTTCGGAGTCGGTCCCGTGCCCCCTCCGGGCCGCGAGGGGCGTCGGACCCGGAGGGGGAGGGGACATGCGGTACCGGCGGACGGGCAGCGGAGGGTGCCCGTCAGATCCCGTCGCCTCTCGCCCGGCGATGCAGGAGCCAGGTACCGCCCGCGGCGGCGACGGCGAGCGTCGCCACGCCGACCGCGGTCTGTGCGGGGTCGGCGCCCAGGGCACTGCCGACCCCCGTCTTGACACTTCCGTGCGGATACACCTGCTGGGCCGCGGAGGTCAGCCTGACCACCAGGTCGCCGGTCACCCGCTGCCCGTCGGCGGAGCATTTCGCGACGATCTCGTACGTCCCCGGCTGCGCGCCCGGCGGCACCCGGAACCGGCCGATCGAGTCCCGCTCGTGCGCGCTCGGCGCCAGGGTGAAACGGCCGGCGCCCACGGCGGTGGCGTCCCCCGCGGCCGTGTCGCGGTCCCCGCACGCCGCGGTGTTCACCGTCACCTGCGAGCCGGCCACGACCGAGGAGGGGTACACCTCCAGGTTCCCGGGCGCCGTGTCGCGGGAGTGCCCCGCCGGGGCGGCGTCCGCCTCCCCGGCGTACCCGGCGGGGGCGACGAGCAGCCCCACGGCGGCCAGGGCGAGCGCGGGGCCGGCCAGACCGGCCCCACCGGGCAGGCCGGGCCCACCGGGCAGGCCGGTCAGCAACCGGGCGGTACCTCGCATCGATGCTCCCTCGAGCTCACGCAGGGGGCACGCCCGCAGCACCCCCATGTGCCGCCGTCAGTCGCGTCCCTGCCTGTCCGAGGTAAGTGCCATCGGGTACGGCGCGCTCCCTGAACAGGAGTCAGGAATGGGGTGAACGGGTGGCGGACACGCCCGGCCGGGGCCTGCCCGCCTCCTGTTCCGGCAGGTCACCGACGTGCGGCGGCCCCGTCCGGGGAAAGAACCCGAAGGGCGCACCGCACGCCTGTGAACGGGTGACCCGCTCACGGCGTCACCGCCTCCATCCGTACGCGCACACCTTGGACCCCGGCATCGTGAGGCCGGGTCCAGGGCGGGGTGGGTGAGGGGGACGGCGCGGCCTCCGCAGGCCCGGTGGAACGGCATGAACACGGTGTCGGGACGGATCGCGGTGGTGATCCGCGCCGGCGCCACCGCCCGGCTCCGCCGAACACCCCGACCGCGCCCGCCCCATGCTCCGCCCGCGTCCGCCCCAGCCCCTCGGCGACCCGCTCCAGCGCCTCCTCCCAGGAGGTCGCCCCCCAGCACACCCGCCCCCCAGCACACCCACTCCGGACCGCACCAGCGGCGAGGCCGGCCGCACGCTCGACGACAGCACGGCGGGGGCCGTACGCCCCTTCCCGCACAGCGCCCCCCGGTCCACCGGAAAGTCCGCCCGTTTCCGCACCTCGACGGCCGTCCCGTCCGGGGCCGACGTCAGGTTCGTTCCGCACCGCAGGGCGCAGTACGGGCAGTGTGGGCGTCCTGGAACTCTCCGTACCGCCCAGCCTGCACCCCACGTGTTACGCCCCGCACCGCCCCCGGTTGCACACCGGGGACGCGGTGCGGGTGTCATCCGTTCAGATGCCGACGGGCGGTGCCGGTCGTCCCGAAGGTTCGGGAGTGAGCCTCGGCCTGCTCTTTCTCGGTGAAGGCCCCGTGCTCTTCCTGATGGCGCACCAGATCAGTACCGAGCAACCGGTGTCGCAGTCGACGGGCCACCGCTTCGGCGACCTGCTCGGTCGAGAGAGCGACCGTGATCCGTGTCGTGTCCGCCATGGCGCGAACATACTGCGCCATCGACGTGACGCGGTCTCGACACGACGCGGTCACCGTGCGGGCGACGGGGCGTCGATGCCGTCGAGTGCCCGCTCCACCCCCGGCTCCCTCGGCCCGAGGAAGTGCGGGTCCGGACGGAACGCCGCGTCCGCCGCCGCCTTGCCCGCGGCGAAGATCTCCCGGACGCCCCCGTAGTACCAGGTGACGTCGTGCCGGTCGTCGACACCGACGCCGTACGAGGAGACACCGGCCGCCCGGCACAGCGTGACCGCGCGGCGGATGTGGAAGCCCTGGCTGATCAGCACGGCCCGGTCCACGCCGAAGATCTTCTTCGCGCGGACGCAGGAGTCCCAGGTGTCGAAGCCCGCGTAATCGCTGACGATCCGTGTGCCGGGCACGCCGTGCCGGGTCAGATAGGCGCGCATCGCGTCCGGCTCGTCGTACTCCTCACGGCTGTTGTCGCCGGTGACCAGGACCACCTCGATCCGGCCCGTCCGGTAGAGCTCGGCCGCCGCGTTCAGTCGGCGTGCGAGATACGGCGACGGCTCCCCGTCCCACAGGCCCGCGCCGAAGACCACGGCGACGTCCGTGCGGGGCACGTCGGCGGTGGTGCGCAGGCGGCCGTCCGCCGCCAGGTGCATCCACGTCGCCGGCAGCAGCGCCAGGACGCACGCCGCCATCCCCGCCCGCACCAGCCGCCGCCGGCCGGTACGGGTGCGCGGCAGGTGCAGCAGGCGCGGTCGGCGGAACCCGCGGGTCCTCACGCGGCGCAACAGGTCAAGCATCGGACGGGCACCCTCCCCGGTCGGTCCTCGACATCGGAGACGCATCGGCACGCCCTCCGGTTCAGCCGCGCCCTGTGATCGGCTTCACGGTGAGCGGGGGAGGGGAGGGGGAGCAGTGGCTCGGACGGGCTCACGCCGGGCGCGGGCCTGCCGTGGCCCTTCTCCCCCACTGCCACGACCAGGCCCGGACGGCCCCCGCCCCCGCGCCGACGAGCCCGCCCCGGCTGCCCGACGCCGTACGGGCGGACCCGGGCCGTCGCGCCCGCTGTCACCGGGTGGCCGTAGTGTCGGAACATGGCAGGCACCGGCACCCCCGTCCCCACCGACCCCGCAGCGCAGACGCAAGAACAGGCGCGGCGGAACCACACCCCGCCCCCCGGCTACACGCCGGCCTCGCTCGCCCGCTGGGCCGCCGAACCCGACAAGCGCCCCGGGCGTACCGCCTTCCAGCGCGACCGCGCACGCGTGCTGCATTCGGCGGCCCTGCGCCGCCTGGCCGGCAAGACCCAGGTCGTCACCCCCGGAGCGGCCGACGCGGTCTGGGACGCCAGCCCCCGCACCCGCCTCACCCACTCCCTCGAGTGCGCCCAGGTGGGCCGGGAGCTCGGTGCGGCCCTCGGCTGCGACCCGGACCTCGTGGAGGCCGCCTGCCTCTCCCACGATCTGGGCCATCCGCCCTTCGGCCACAACGGCGAACAGGCGCTGAACGAGTTCGCCGAGGACTGCGGCGGCTTCGAGGGCAACGCCCAGTCGCTCCGCCTCCTCACCCGCATCGAACCCAAACGGTTCACCCCCGAAGGTTCCGTCGGCCTCAACCTCACCCGCGCCGCCCTCGACGCCGCCACCAAGTACCCCTGGCCCCGCGGGGGCCACCCCACCGACCCGGCCTCCCCGAAGTTCGGCGTCTACGAGGACGACCGCCCCGTCTTCGACTGGCTCCGCGAGGGCGCCCCCGAGGACCGCGTCTGCTTCGAGGCCCAGGTCATGGACTGGGCCGACGACGTGGCCTACTCGGTGCACGACGTGGAGGACGGCCTGCACGCCGGCCACATCGACCCCAACCTCCTGCACGCCGAGCCCGAGCGGCAGGCGGTCTTCGCCGTCGCCGTCGGCCGCTACACCGACCCCGGCACCGATCCGGCGGAACTCGCCGAGGCGCTCGACCGGCTCCTCGCCCAGGAGTGGTGGCCGCACGGCTACGACGGCACCGCGGTCGCCCAGGCCCGCCTCAAGGACGCCACCAGCCAGCTCATCGGCCGCTTCTGCCTCGCCGCCGAGGGCGCCACCCGGCAGAGGTTCGGCAGCGGCCGCCTCACCCGCTACGGAGCCGAGCTCGTCGTCCCCCGGGGGACCCGGATGGAGTGCGCCGTCCTCAAGGCGGTGGCCGACCGGTACGTCATGCAGCGCGCCGAGCAGGAACTGCTCCGCGCCGACCAGCGGGTCGTCGTCGCCGAACTGGCCGAGGCGCTCACCGCCCGCGCTCCCGACGGCCTGGACCCGCAGTTCCGCACGCTGTTCGCACGGGCCCCGGACGACCGCGCCCGCAAACGGGTGATCGTCGACCAGATCGCGTCCCTCACCGACGCCTCGGCCCGCTCGCTTCACACCCGTCTGACGGGGCAGGGTTGAGGAGGAGCCCGAAGGTGACCGTCCGTGGCCTGATCGGGTCACTCCCCCTTCCCGCACCACCCGGTGTGCGGGACGCTCACAGGTGGCGGCACCCTGAAGAGGAGGCATCACGTGGTCGACGCGGATCAGACATTCGTCATCGTCGGAGGCGGACTGGCCGGTGCGAAAGCGGCCGAAACGCTGCGAACGGAGGGCTTCACCGGCCGTGTCCTGCTGATCTGCGACGAACGCGACCACCCGTACGAGCGACCGCCCCTGTCCAAGGGCTACCTCCTCGGCAAGGAGGAACGCGACAGCGTCTTCGTGCACGAGCCCGCCTGGTACGCGCGCCACGACGTCGAGCTGCACCTCGGCCAGACCGTCGACGCCGTCGACCGCGCGGCGAAGACCGTCCGCTTCGGCGAGGACGGCACCACCGTCCGCTACGACAAACTGCTGCTGGCCAACGGCGCCGAGCCCCGCCGCCTGGACATCCCGGGCACCGGCCTGGCCGGCGTCCACCACCTGCGCCGCCTCGCGCACGCCGAACGCCTCAGGGGCGTCCTGACCTCCCTCGGCCGTGACAACGGCCACCTGGTGATCGCCGGCGGCGGCTGGATCGGCCTGGAGGTCGCGGCGGCGGCCCGCGAGTACGGCGCGGAGGTCACCGTCGTGCACCGGGGGCAGACCCCGCTGCACTCGGTCCTCGGCCCCGAGCTCGGCCAGCTCTTCGCCGACCTGCACAGCGAGCACGGCGTCCGCTTCCACTTCGGCGCCACCCTCACCGAGATCACCGGGCAGGACGGCATGGTCCTCGCCGCCCGCACCGACGACGGCGAGGAGCACCCGGCGCACGCCGTCCTCGCGGCGATCGGCGCCGCCCCGCGCACCGGCCTCGCCCGGGCGGCGGGCCTGGAGATCGCCGACCGCGCGGACGGCGGCGGCATCCTGGTCGACGAGCGGCTGCGCACCTCCGACCCGGACATCCACGCGGCCGGTGACGTCGCCTCCTTCCCGCACGCCCTGTTCGGCACCCGGATGCGCGTCGAGCACTGGGCCAACGCCCTCAACGGCGGCCCGGCCGCGGCCCGCGCCATGCTCGGCCGGGAGGTCACGTACGACAGGGTGCCGTACTTCTTCAGCGACCAGTACGACCTGGGGATGGAGTACTCCGGCTGGGCACCCCCGGGCTCCTACGACCAGGTCGTGATCCGGGGCGACTCGGGCAAGCGGGAGTTCATCGCGTTCTGGGTGGGGGAGGGTAGGGTGCTGGCCGGGATGAACGTCAACGTGTGGGACGTCACGGACCCGATCCAGCGGCTGATCCGCTCCCGGACCCCGGTGGACACGGACGCCCTGGCCGACCCGCACGTCCCGCTGGAAAGCCTCGCCCCCTGACCGGGGCGGACGCCTCGGACCCGGCTCCCGGCGGACCACCGTAGACTTCCAGCGTGGCTGGACGGATCAACGACGAGGACGTGAAGGCGGTACGGGACGCGGTCCCGATCGACGCCGTGGTGTCCGAGTACCTCCAGCTGCGCGGCGCCGGCGGCGGCAACCTCAAGGGCCTGTGCCCGTTCCACGACGAGAAGTCGCCGTCCTTCCAGGTGAGCCCGAGCAAGGGCCTCTTCCACTGCTTCGGCTGCCAGGAGGGCGGCGACACCATCACGTTCGTGATGAAGGTCGACCACCTCTCCTTCTCCGAGGCGGTCGAACGCCTCGCCGCCCAGGCCGGCATCACCCTGCGCTACGAGGAGGGCGGGTACAACCCGGCCCACCAGCGCGGCGAGCGCATCCGCCTGATCGAGGCCCACCGGATCGCCGCCGACTGGTACGTGGAGCAGCTCGCGACCTCCCCCGAGGCGGACACCGGCCGCACCTTCCTCGCCGAGCGGGGCTTCGACCAGGAGGCCGCCCGGCACTTCTCCGTCGGCTACAGCCCCCAGGGCTGGGACCACCTCACCCGCTTCCTGCGCGGCAAGGGCTTCACCGACAAGGAGCTGCTGCTCTCCGGCCTGTCCCAGGAGGGCCGCCGCGGCCCCATCGACCGCTTCCGCGGCCGGCTGATGTGGCCCATCCGCGACATCGGCGGCGAGGTCGTCGGCTTCGGCGCCCGCAAGCTCTACGAGGCGGACAACGGGCCCAAGTACCTCAACACCCCCGAGACGGCGATCTACAAGAAGTCCCAGGTGCTGTACGGCATCGACCTGGCGAAGAAGGACATCGCCAAGTCGTCCCGCGCGGTCGTCGTCGAGGGCTACACCGACGTCATGGCCTGCCACCTGGCCGGCGTCACCACCGCCATCGCGACCTGCGGCACCGCCTTCGGCAACGACCACATCAAGATCCTGCGCCGGCTGCTGATGGACAACGGCTCGGCCCGGGTGATCTTCACCTTCGACGGTGACGCGGCCGGCCAGAAGGCGGCCCTGCGCGCCTTCGAGGACGACCAGAAGTTCGCCGCCGAGACCTACATCGCCATCGCGCCCGACGGCATGGACCCCTGCGACCTGCGCCTGGCCAAGGGTGACGACGCGGTCGCCGACCTCACCGAACCCCGCACCCCGCTCTTCGAGTTCGCGCTCCGCCACATCGTGAACCGCTACGACCTGGACACCCCGGCCGGCCGCGCCGCCGCCCTCGACGAGGCCGCCCCGGTCGTCGCCCGCATCAAGAACAGCGGCGCCCAGCACGAGGTCGCCGTCCAGCTCGCCGGCATGCTCGGCATCCTCGACACCCAGTTCGTGGTCAAGCGGGTGGCGCAGCTCGCCCGCTGGGCCCGCGACCGCGGCGGCAAGGGCCCCGCCCCCGACCGGCAGCAGCGCGACGGCGCCGGCCCGCAGCAGTACGCCTCCGGCCCGGCACCCGCACCCGCGCGGGGCCCCGCCCTCAACCTCCGCAACCCCGTCTTCGCCACCGAGCGGGAACTGCTCAAGCTCGCCCTCCAGCACCCCGCGCTGGTCTCCCCGGCCTTCGACGCCTACGGCGTCGACGAGTTCACCGCCCCGGTCTACGCGGCCGTGCGCCAGGCCGTCCTGGAGGCGGGCGGCGCGGAGTACGGCGCCCAGGACCCGCAGGAGTACCTGATCCGGGTCCGCGACGCCGCCCCCGACGACACCGTCCGCGCCATGGTCACCGAACTCGCCGTCGAGGCGATCATGCTGCACCGGGGCGTCAAGGAGGTCGACGAGAACTACGCGGGCGCCCAGCTGGTCACCGTCCGCCGCCGTGCCGTCGAGCGCCGCGTCCGCGAGATCGCCGGCCGGCTGACCCGCCTCGCCTCCCAGGGCGACCCCGCCGAACTGGCCTCCGTGCAGAACGAACTGTGGGTCCTCCAGCAGTACGACCAGTCCTTGCGCGAGCACGGCGCGGCGGCCCTGTAGACGGGATGTGACCGCCGGGTCACCGCGCGGACGCAAAAAGTCATCGCACGCCCCTCGTGGGGGCGATGTGTCGTACCCCACACTGGGGTGCGGTGCCTGAGTCCTCGGAGCGCGGCCGACCCGTCCTCGACGGGTCCGGGACCCCCGCGGCCCCGCTCATCGCGTACGGGACGGACAGCGGCGAGGCCGCCGACTCCGCTCCCGAAGTACCGCTGCCGCCCTCCCCGGCAGCGATCATCCTGGAGGTCGCCCCCGTGCAGACCCAGATCCAGAGCTTCCCCCGGACCGACACGAGCACGGTCGGCGCGCAGCCGGAGGCGGACGTCCTGGTGGCCATGCCCGCGCAGAGCCGGCCCGCGCGCCACCCCGAGACGGAGCCCGAACCGCCGTCCGCGGCGCTCGGGCCGGCCGAGCAGGTCGAGCCGGCCCCGCCACCGGCGCGCACCGAGTCCGGCAGCCCCTCCTCGGACCTGTTCCGCCAGTACCTGCGGGAGATCGGCCGCATCCCCCTGCTCACCGCGGCCGAGGAGGTCGAACTCGCCCGCCGGGTCGAGGCCGGGCTGTTCGCCGAGGAGAAGCTGCGCCGCACCCCCGACCTGGACAGCAGCCTCGCCCTCGACCTGGACCGGCTCGTCGTCATGGGCCGGATGGCCAAGCGGCGGCTGATCGAGGCCAATCTGCGGCTCGTCGTCTCCGTCGCCAAACGGTACGTGGGCCGCGGGCTGACCATGCTGGACCTGGTGCAGGAGGGCAACCTCGGTCTGATCCGGGCCGTGGAGAAGTTCGACTACGCGCGCGGCTACAAGTTCTCCACCTACGCCACCTGGTGGATCCGCCAGGCCATGTCCCGCGCGCTGGCCGACCAGGCCCGCACCATCCGCGTCCCCGTGCACGTCGTCGAGCTCATCAACCGCGTCGTCCGCGTCCAGCGGCGCATGCTGCAGGAACGCGGCTACGAACCGACCGCGAGCGAGGTCGCCGACCACCTCGACCTGGCCCCCGAGCGGGTCGGCGAGGTGCTGCGGCTCGCCCAGGAACCGGTCTCCCTGCACGCCCCGGTGGGCGAGGAGGACGACGTGGCCCTCGGCGACCTCATCGAGGACGGCGACGCCACGAGCCCCGTCGAGTCGGCCGCGTTCCTGCTGCTCCGGGAGCACCTGGAGGCGGTGCTGTCGACGCTGGGGGAGCGGGAGCGCAAGGTCGTCCAGCTGCGGTACGGGCTGGTCGACGGGCGCCCGCGCACGCTGGAGGAGATAGGCCGCATCTTCGGCGTGACGCGGGAACGCATACGCCAGATCGAGTCCAAGACCCTGAACAAACTGAGGGACCACGCTTTCGCCGACCAGCTGCGCGGCTACCTGGACTGAGCTTCTTTCGCCCCCGCCGCCCCTTCCCTCCCCCAAGCTCTCGGCTTCGCTCGAGCAGGGGGGACCCCCATCGTCCCTGGGGGCTGCGCCCCCGGACCCCCCTTCGGCCCTGCGGGCCTCGTCCTCGAACTCCGGACGGGCTGAAATCAGCCCCTCCGGAGTTCGAGGAGCGGGGTCAGGGGCGGCGGGGGCGAGGAGAGTCAGTCCACCTCCGCGACCGCCTGCGCGAACTGGGCCTTGTACAGCCGGGCGTACGCCCCGTCCGCGGCCAGCAGCTCCTGATGCGAGCCCTGCTCCACGATCGCGCCGTTCTCCATGACGAGGATCGTGTCCGCGTCCCGGATCGTGGAGAGCCGGTGCGCGATGACGAACGACGTACGCCCGTGCGCCAGTTTGGCCATCGCCTTCTGGATCAGCACCTCGGTGCGGGTGTCCACGGAACTCGTCGCCTCGTCCAGCACCAGGATCACCGGATCGGACAGGAACGCCCGCGCGATGGTGATGAGCTGCTTCTCCCCCGCGCTGACCCCACTGCCCTCGCCGCCCTCGGCACCCTCGTCGGCGAGCACCGTGTCGTACCCGTCGGGCAGGGTGCGGATGAACCGGTCGGCGTGGGCCGCCCGCGCCGCCTCCTCGATCTCGCCGCGGGTGACCTCGCGCGCGGCCCCGTAGGCGATGTTCTCCGCGATGGTGCCGCCGAACAGCCAGGTGTCCTGGAGCACCATGCCGATCCCGGCGCGCAGCTCGTCCCGGGACATGCGCGCTATGTCGACGCCGTCGAGCGTGATGCGCCCGCCGGACACCTCGTAGAACCGCATCAGCAGGTTGACCAGCGTCGTCTTGCCGGCGCCGGTCGGGCCGACGATGGCCACCGTGTGCCCCGGCTCGACCGTCAGCGACAGGTCCTCGATCAGCGGTTTCTCGGGGTCGTAGCGGAACGCCACGTGCTCCAGCGCCACCCGCCCGCGCGGCTCGGCCGGCCTCTCGGCCGGCGAGACGTCGGCCGACTGCTCCTCGGCGTCCAGCAGTTCGAAGACCCGCTCGGCCGACGCGACACCCGACTGCACCAGGTTCGCCATCGAGGCGACCTGCGTCAGCGGCATCGAGAACTGCCGCGAGTACTGGATGAACGCCTGCACGTCACCGATGGACAGCGAACCCGACGCGACCCGCAGTCCGCCGACGACCGCCACCAGCACGTAGTTGAGGTTCGACACGAAGAGCATCAGCGGCTGCATGATGCCGCTGTTGAACTGCGCCTTGAAACCGGCCTCGTACAGCGCGTCGTTCTGCTCGGCGAACTGCTTCGCCGACTCCTCCTGCCGCCCGAACACCTTCACCAGGGTGTGCCCGGTGTACATCTCCTCGATGTGCGCGTTGAGCGTTCCGGTCGTACGCCACTGCTGCACGAAGTGCGGCTGCGACCGCTTGCCCACGCGGGTGGCGACCACGAACGACAGCGGCACGGTGACCAGCGCGACCAGCGCGAGGATCCAGGAGACGTAGAACATCATCGCCAGCACACCGACGATGGTCAGCAGCGAGTTGATCAGCTGGCCCATCGTCTGCTGGAGCGTCTGCCCGAGGTTGTCGATGTCGTTGGTCGCCCGGCTCAGCACCTCACCGCGCTGCCGCTTGTCGAAGTACGACAGCGGCAGCCGCGACAGCTTCGCCTGCACGTCCTCGCGCATCCGGTACATGGTGCGGTTCACGGCCCCGTTCACCAGCCGCGTCGCCACCGCCATCAGCAGACCGGCGACCCCGAACACCGCCAGCGCGAGCCCGAGGACACCGCCCACGGCGGTGAAGTCGATGCCGTGGCCCGGGGTGAAGTCGGTGCCGCGGAGCATGTCGGCGACATCGCCCTCACCGCGCGCCCGCATCGCGTCGAGCACCTGCTCCTTGGTGGCCCCGGACGGCATGTCCCGTCCGACGACGCCCTCGAAGACCAGGTCGGTGGCCCGGCCGAGGATCTTCGGCCCGACCACGCTGAGGCCCACGCTCAGCACCGTGCAGGCCAGCAGCACGCAGAGGGTCAGGCGTTCCGGCTTGAACCGGGCGACGAGCCGTCTGCCCGACTCCTTGAAGTTCAGCGACTGCTGGTCGGGGCCGCCCCCGGCCATCATCCGCGATGCTCCCGCCATCAGGCGGCCTCCGCTTCCGTCAGCTGGGAGAGCACGATCTCCCGGTAGGTCTCGTTGTCCGCCATCAGTTCGTGATGCCGGCCGGTGCCGACGATCCGGCCCTCGTCCAGGACCACGATCCGGTCGGCGTCCCGGATGGTCGCCACCCGCTGGGCGACGATCACCACCGTCGCCTCGGCGGTCTCCTCGGCCAGCGCCGCGCGCAGGGCCGCGTCGGTGGCGTAGTCGAGTGCGGAGAAGGAGTCGTCGAAGAGGTAGATCTCCGGGCGCCGCACCAGCGTCCGCGCGATCGCCAGGCGCTGGCGCTGACCGCCGGACACATTGGTCCCGCCCTGTGCGATCGGCGCGTCGAGCCCGCCCTCCAGCCGCTCGACGAACTCCTTGGCCTGTGCGACCTCCAGCGCGTGCCACAGCTCCGCGTCGGTGGCGTCCGGATCGCCGTACCGCAGGTTGGTCGCCACCGTCCCCGCGAACAGGTACGGCTTCTGCGGCACCATCCCCACCGTCCTCGCCAGCAGCGCCGGGTCGAGGTCCGCGACGGGCACGCCGTTCACCAGCACCTCGCCCTCGGTCGCGTCGAACAGCCGGGGGACCAGCCCGAGCAGGGTGGACTTGCCGCTGCCGGTCGAACCGATGACGGCGGTGACCTCACCGGGGCGGGCCACCAGGTCGACCGACTTCAGCACCGGCTCCTCGGCCCCCGGATAGGAGAAGCCGCCGCCCCGGATCTCCAGATGACCGTGCCGGCGCAGCTCGGTGACGGGCTCGGTGGGCGGCACCACACTCGAGGAGGTGTCCAGCACCTCCTGGATGCGCTCCGCGCACACCTCGGCCCGCGGCACCATCATGAACATGAAGGTGGCCATCATCACCGACATGACGATCTGCATCAGATAGGCGAGGAACGCGGTCAGATCGCCGATCTGCATCCCGCCGCTGTCGATCCGGTGCGCACCGAACCACACCACCGCGATCGACGACAGGTTCACCACCGTCATCACCACGGGGAACATCAGCGCCAGCAGATTGCCGGCGCCCAGCGACACCTCGGTCAGCTCGGCGTTGGCCTTCTCGAACCGCCGCTGCTCGTACGCGTCCCGGACGAACGCCCGGATCACCCGGTTGCCGGTGATCTGCTCGCGCAGCACCCGGTTCACCGTGTCGAGCCGCTCCTGCATGGCCCGGAACAGCGGACGCAGCCGCCGGACGATCAGCGTCACGCAGATCCCCAGCACCGGTACCACCGCCACCAGCACCCCGGACAGAGGAACGTCCAGACCGAGCGCCATCACGATGCCGCCCACACACATGATCGGTGCCGACACCATCAGGGTGAACGACATCAGCACCAGCATCTGCACCTGCTGGACGTCGTTCGTCGTGCGGGTGATCAGCGAGGGCGCGCCGAAGTGACCGAGCTCACGCGCGGAGAACGACTGCACCCGGTCGAACACGGCCCCCCGCACGTCCCGTCCCAGGGACGCGGCGGTCCGGGCGCCGTAGTACACGGCACCGATGTTGCAGACGACCTGCGTCAGCGAGATGCCGATCATCAGGGCGCCGGCGGACAGGATGTAACCGGTGTCCCCCTTGACGACACCGTCGTCGATGATGTCGGCGTTGAGGGTGGGCAGGTAGAGCGTGGCGCAGGTCTGCAGGAACTGCAGGAGCACCAGGAGGACGATGGGTCTCTTGTACGGCCCGAGGTGGGTCCGTAGAAGTCGTATGAGCACGCTGAATCTCTCGGCTGGTCGGCGGGAGCGATCGGTTGCCCCTGGCCCCTATCGTCGGACACCCCACCGGCGTTACCTCAAGTGAATTTAATCCGCCACGCGTGCTCATGACGCGAACCTCATGACGCGAACCTCATGACGCGAACCTCATGACGCGGACCTCCGGCTCGCGTTCAGGTCCGGAACGCCCCCGGGTGGGTCTGCTCGCGCACCGACACGAACTGCTGGCGCACCGCCTGGCCCACCGCCAGGTCCTCGCCGGGCTCCAGCACCTGCGCCGCCGCCCCCTGCCAGAGCGGCGGCGTACGCGGGTCGAGGGTGCCCTGGGACACCCCGAGCGCCCAGGCCGCCTGCCGGGCGGAGCCGATCGCCGCGTAGTCCGCGGGCTGCGGCACCACCACCTGCGCCCCGAACAGCGCGGGCGCCGCCGCCTGCACCGCGGGCAGTTCCGCGGCCTGCCCCAGCAGGAACACCCGCCGGACCTCCACGCCCCGGCCGCGCAGGACGTCCAGCGCGTCCGCGAGCCCGCACAGCATGCCCTCGAACGCGGCCCGCGCCAGGTGCTCCGGCTTCATCGACTCCCGCCGCAGCCCCACCAGGGTCCCGGCGGTGTGCGGCAGGTTCGGCGTCCGCTCGCCCTCCAGGTAGGGCAGCAGCACCAGCCCGTGCGAACCCGGTGTCGACTTCATCGCGAGGTCGGACAGGCTCTCCAGATCGGGCAGCCCGAGCAGCTCCGCCGTCCCGCGCAGGGTCCGTACGGCGTTCAGCGTGGTGACGACCGGCAGATGCATCCCGGTGGCGTCCGCCAACGCGGTGATCATGCCGTTGGGGTCGTAGAGGGCCTCGGGGTGGACGGCCATGACGGACCCGGAGGCGCCCAGCGAGACGACCGCGTCGCCCAGCCCGATCCCGAGCCCGAACGCCGCCGCCATCGTCTCCCCGGTGCCGGCCGAGATCAGCAGCCCCTCCGGTGTCGCGCCGGCGGCGTCGGCCGGGCCGATCACCTCCGGCAGCATGGTCTGGTGCCCGAGCGCCAGCTCCACGAGGTCGGGCCGGTAACCGCCGGTCGCCGCCGCCCAGTAGCCGGTGCCGGAGGCCCCGCCCCGGTCGGTGGTCCGGCGCACCGGACGGCCGAGGAGCTGCCACACCAGCCAGTCGTGCGCCTGCAGCAGCACGGCGGTGCGCGCCGCGTTCTCGGGCTCGGTGCGGGCCAGCCAGCGCAGCTTGGTCACCGGGTGCGCGGCCTGCGGCACACACCCCACCGCCTGCGCCCACGCCTCCCGGCCGCCGAGCGCGTCGATCAGATCGGCCGCGGCGACCTGGGTCCGCTTGTCGGCGCCGACCATGGCGGGCCGCACGGTGTTGCCCTGGGCGTCCAGCGGCACCAGCGCGTTCGCCTGCGCGGAGACCCCGATGGCCTGCACGCCCTCCAGCAACCCGCCGCCCGCCGCCTCGCCCAGCGAGTACAGCCAGGCCTGCGGGTCGACGTCGGACGGACGGCCCGTGCCCTGGGGGTTCTCCACCGGATGTGGCGCGTACCCCTGTTTGAGCACGGTTCCGGTGTCCGCGTCACAGACGACGATACGAGTGAAATCGGGCGCACTGTCCAACCCGGCGACTATCCCCATGGCCGAAATTCTGCCGTACCCGGCGACATCACGACTCAGGACCCGTGTCGCATCGCGGGCCTCAGGTGTTGCTGGTGCCCCAGTCGTCCTCGTCGGCGCCCTGCGTGGTGCGCTCGCGCAGGGCGCGTACCCGCTGCGCCACCGAGTCGGGCATCCGGTCCCCGACCTTGTCGCTCACCACGTGGTACGCCTTGCCCGCGATGTCGCGGCCCTGCTGCGCCGCGGTCTCCGCGGTGTTGCGCACGGCGGGGTTCTGCGCGAACTGCCGCGCGGACTTCTTCAACTGCTCGTAGCGTTCGCGCCCGGCCCTCGTGCCCAGCACGTAACCCAGGACGACTCCGGCGACGAACGTGAGCCGGTAACGCATGGCGGCCACCCTTCCCTCGTGTAGGACTGTGTGCCGGACAGCACAGGTCTTCGGCGCGGCGACGACGCCGGGGAGTACCGATTGGCAAAGCACCCCCCTGCTTGCGCTAATGTATGTGTCGCAGCGAGCGCGCGCCCTCTGGCGGATACCCAGGGAGGTGCGTTCGATGCAACGAGGCATTCCTCCGTAGCTCAATTGGCAGAGCAGCCGGCTGTTAACCGGCAGGTTACTGGTTCGAGTCCAGTCGGGGGAGCTCGGTCCTCCGTAGCTCAATTGGCAGAGCAGCCGGCTGTTAACCGGCAGGTTACTGGTTCGAGTCCAGTCGGGGGAGCACGCTGAACGAGGACCCCTCAGGGGTCCTTTTTCATGCCTGTTCGCTGCTCGGGGGGAACCGTGCGGGACTGGAAGCAGTCCTCATGGTCACGAAGGCCGTGCCCAGTCGATCATTGAGGCAGGAGATCGTATGAGCGGCTATGCTGCGGCAGACGGCACGCACACCTGTGCGCGACACGCCGCTATGGGGCGGTAGCTCAGCCGGTTAGAGCAACGGACTCATAATCCGTCGGCCGTGGGTTCGAGTCCCACCCGCCCCACCAAAGCAGGCCCTTGGTCTGCGGAAACGTTCCTTTCGAGGTGACGGAGCGTCACTTTCACCCGGTCCTTGCGTCGGCTGACGCCCGTTCGACCTGTACGGACGCGGTAGCGGCACAGCTGGTGCGAGCCACGGCGGGCCGAACGTATCGCGTAAGAGCCGCAGTGTGAGGGCACTGCGAGGACATCGGTATGGGGAAAGGGACCGAGAGGGCTGCTCTCCGCCTCTTCGCTGCGTCACGCTGTCGCGATCACCGTCCCCGGGACAGCACGTCGGTGCCGGAGCTCTACCGCAGTGCCCTGCACTCGCAATCCGGCAGGCCGAGTTCCTCGCTTCGGCGGATGTCAGGCGGGGGCGGACGCCCGGCGATGCCGCCGTCACCGTTCCCGCCGGCGAAGCGCGGATACGGACCTGGCGGATGACGGCGCTGCGCGACCGGTGAAGCCCGCGCGCTGCTGGCGGTGCCGGTCCGCTCCCTGGAAGCGCTGCGGGTGTTCGACCTGCCCCACGGTCCTCATCGGCGCGCGGAAGAGCCGGTGACACGGCGTGGGAGCGCAGGGGAGGCGGGTGGCTCCTCGCTGGGTGACCATGGGACGCGGACGGTGGCGACAGCGGTGGTGGGAGGTGGGGAGAAGGGCGAGCGGTGACGACTGACGAGATCCTCTTCGGCGTGGGCCTGACGTTCGTACTCGCGGTCGGCTCCCAGGTGGTTGCCGCACGTGTGCGGGTTCCGGCGCTGATCATCCTGCTCCCGGCGGGTTTCGTCGCGGGCGCCCTGACCGACGACATCCACCCCGACCGGCTGCTGGGTGCGGCCTTCGAGCCCCTGGTGTCGCTCGCCGTGGCGGTGATCCTGTACGAGGCCGGGCTCGGGCTCGACCCGCGCAAGCTCCGGGGGCGGACGCGCCGCATCGTGGTCAGGCTGATCGTGGCCGGCGTGGTCCTGTCATGGGTGACCGTCGCGCTGCTCGCCGGGCCGTTGCTGGGGATGTCCGTCGACGCGGCGGCGATGCTCGGGGCGATCCTCGTGGTCTCCGGGCCGACGGTCGTCGGGCCGCTGCTCGCCTTCGTCCGGCCGACCGACCGGCTCCAGCGGATCCTCGCCTGGGAGGGCTCCCTGGTGGACCCGGTGGGGGCCATTCTGGGGGCCCTCGTCTTCGCCGCCGTCCTGGAGCACAGCCACCACAGGCACTTCGGCAGTGGGGCGGTGCAGTTCGCGGTCAGCGTCGGGGTCGGTCTGGCGGGAGCCGTGGTGGGCACGGCGCTGCTGTGGCTGCTGCTGGTCGAGCTCCGACCCGGTGAGGTGCTCGCCGCCACCGGACAGCTGGCCACGGTGATCGCGGTGGCCGCGGCCTGCGACATGGTCCGTGACGACACCGGGCTCATCGCCGCCATCCTCATGGGCCTCGCGGTGACCTACCTGCCCGGCTTCGACATGCCCGAGCGCCGTCCCTTCCTCGAGACGCTGGTCCAGCTGGTCATCGGGTTGCTGTTCGTCTCCATCTCCTCCACGGTCACCCCGGACTCCCTGAGCGGTGTGGTCCTTCCGACACTCGGCATCGTCGCGGTCCTCGTCCTGCTCACGCGTCCGCTCGCGGTGTGGTCGGCCACGCTCGGCACGGGCCTCACACGCGGCGAGCGCGGCTTCCTCGCGTGGATGGCCCCGCGCGGCATCGTGGCCGCGGCCAACGCGTCGACCTTCTCCGTCGGTCTCGTCGCGGCCGGTGTCGACGGGGCTTCGAAGATCCTCCCGGTCGCGTTCCTGGTGATCGCCGCGACCGTGACGCTCTACGGCCTGACCGCGGTACCCGTGGCCCGGCGCCTGGGTGTCACCCGCTCCACCCGCGCCCGGCCCCTGCTGGTCGGCGGTGATCCGTGGACGGTGGCTCTCGGGCGCGCACTGCGCTCGGCGGGGCTGGAGGTGCTGATGTGGGCGAGCTCCGAGGAACAGCGCGGGCACATCCGGGAAGCAGGACTGGAACTGGCCCCTGGAGAGCTGCTGGCAGCGGCCACCGGACGCGGCGCCCGGCTCGAAGGCATCACCTCGGTGCTGCTCCTCACGGACGAAGACGATTTCAACGCCTTGGCGGCAACGGTGCTGCGCCGCGGCGGAAATGTTCCGGTCTACCGCCTCGGACCGCGCAGTCGCGAGTACGGAGTCGTCGCCCCCTACGGCAGTGGTGAGACCCTGCTCGCTCCGGAACTCACCCGTCTCGCCGTCTCCCAGCGGTACGCACAGGGGGCCCGTATCGTGGCGCGGCCTTTCGACGGCACGGTCCCGCACCAGCACGACATGCTGCTCCTGGTGCGTCCCGGGGGCCGACTGGTGCCCGCCGACGGCGGTGGCACACCCACACCGCAGCCCGGTGACGTCGCTGTCATGATCGGGTTCGTACCGGATCACCCCGCTACCCCTCAGGAGCCTCCCGGACCCGTCTCCGGATGAGGCGAGGGCAGGCCCGCCGCGGCCGGAGCCCGGCCGCGGCGGGCCTGCGGCCTTTCGCCGGTGCGCCGTACGGGTGGCGGCCCGCGGACCGTCGGCGGCCGGGCCGTCGGGCGTGGACCAGCCGGGTTCTGACATCCACGTCGGTGGCCTCGGCGAGCGGGCGGCTCACGTTGTGGTGACGACGCAGGACCCAGCGGAGCGGTTGCGCGATCTGCCCCTCGGACAGGATGCCGGAGGCGCACCGGTGGAGCAGCGGCTGGAAGAGGTGGTGCGCGCGGCGGCCGACCACGGTCACCGCGACCGGTGACCGCCGCAGGGCACGAGCGGCGAACAGCCCGGCGGGCCCTCCGCCGAGGACCACCACCCTGCGGGGCGTGACGTGGTCCTGCACCGGGGATCAGCCGCCGGTGGCGAAGCCGGGGAAGAGCGTCATCCCGCCGTCGACGTAGAGCGTGCAGCCCACGACGTAGTCGAGCAGGTCGGAGGCCAGGGCGACGACGGCGCCCGCGATGTCGTCCGGGTCGCCCACGCGGTGGTACGGGATGAGGCGCAGCAGGTCGGCCTCGGCCTCGGGGGTGGACCAGGCGTCGCGGTTGATCGGGGTGCGGATGGCGCCGGGGGCGATCGCGTTGACCCTGATCCGCTGGGGGGCCAGCTCCTGGGCGAGGGTCTGCATCAGCATGCCCACACCGCCCTTGGAGGAGGCGTAGTTCACGTGCCCCGACCACGGGACGATCTGGTGGACCGAGCTCATGCAGATGATCTTCCCGGCCGACCGGGACACCTCCTCCACGACGCCGCGCCGCACGAACTCCTTGGCGGCCTCCCGCGCGCACAGGAACTGGCCGGTCAGATTGACGTCGATGACCTTCTGCCACTGGGCGAGCGTCATCTCCGTCACCGGCGCGTCCCGCTGGAGACCCGCGTTGGCCACCATGATGTCGATGGTGCCGAACTCCTCGACCATCCGCGCGACCATGGCGGTCACCTGGTCCTCGTCGGACACGTCGGCCTCGTGGGCGTAGGCGCGGACCCCGAAGCGCTCGATCTCCGCCACGACCTTGTCGGCCTCGTCCGCACCGACGACGTAGTTCACCACGACGTCCGCTCCGGCCCGGCCCAGGGCGACGGCGGTCGCCAGGCCGATGCCCGAGTTGGCACCGGTCACCAGCGCCTTCTGGCCCCTGAGGAGCTGCGCGGACATCGCCCCGCGGTTCACGTCGCCCTTTCCTGCCACCACGATCTCTCCTACGGCGTTTCGACAGATCACGCACACCAGGAACGGGCGACGTGGACGACACAGGAGTCGTCGCGCACCCCGCGCCCCGACCCAAGTGCCCTGCGCCGCAGGCAGGACACACCGGCGCGCCACGCGGCCGCATCGGGCCGGGCACGCCACACGGGCGACTCATGAGAGTGCGGTCGCCCCGGACCCGGCACCCGGAGGCCGTCCCTCCGGCGAGGGAGGCAGACGCAAGTCCAGCGGGTGCGCGTCTTTGCACAGCTGGGCCGCGAGTCCCGGGCACGGGCCGTCGGCCAGAGCGGACGCCGCGTTCATCGGCTCACTGATGCCGCGTACGAAGGACCTCCGCGTGAGCGCGCTGCCGACGGTCCCGCCGGACCTCGACGGGGACGGCGAACCGCGGCCGGACGTGCCGGTGGGCGGACCCCCTGATCCACCACCGCCGAGGTGACGGCTCAGGGCAGGTGGCGGGCGAGGGCCGTGGCCAGGGCCTCCCGTACCTCCTCAGGAGGGCGGGGGCCCGCCCGGCCGGCACCGGCGGTGACGGCCGCGGCGACCGTGCGGAGCCCGGTGCCGGACAGTTGGGACGCCTCGCGCAGGACGCGCCAGGCGGTGTCCGAGCTGCAGCCGTGGGAGGCCATGAGGATGCCGCGGGCCCGGTCGATCACCGGCCGGGCGGCGATGGCCTGCCGGAGCTGCTCGACCTCCTCCGTCATGTGCGCCCGGTCCGTCCCGTGCGGGGCCGGGGTGGAGGGCGCGGGAGCGCCGCCGCGGCGCGGGGGCCGCAGCGGGTCGGTGGTGTCCAGGCCGACGAGTTCCAGGAGGCGGCGCGGCTGACCGGTCCAGCGGGTGGCCGTGACCGGCACCGACCGCCGACGGCCGTGGTCGCGCAGCACGTCCAGGAACCGCAGCCCCGCCGTGTCCATGAAGCGCACCCCGCTCATGTCCAGGTCGACCCGGGCCGTGCGGGCGGGCAGCTGGGACAGCTTCTCGGCGAGGGTGTCCGCGCATCCCCGGACGAGTTCACCGCGCGGGGTGAGCAGGGCCCGGTCGGCGTCCATGCGCCCGCCGATGACCAGGACGTCGTGCCGTCCGGAGGAAGGGGATGGTGCCGCGGAGGTCATGTCACCGCCTCGTCGGTACCCGTACGTGGCCGGGCGTCGGGTTCGGTCGCCGTGGACCGGGCGGCGGGCAGAGCGGGGTCCGGGCTGCGCTCGCGGATGCGCCTGCCCGCTGTGCGACGTCCTACACCCCCGCTTTTCGAACCGGCGTGATCCCGGCGGCACGGGGCGGTGACCGGGTGCGGTCGTGCACCGGGACGACGGGGAGCGTGGCCGCACCTCGACCCCGGAGCCGGATCGGCGGGCGCGGGGCGGGGCGGGCTCCCGTGCGGCCGGCCGCGCCGCGCGGCGTTCTGCGGGCAGGCGGCCGCGGGCCGTGCGGTGGGCGGGGTCCCGGTCCTCCGGGCGGCCCCGGTGACGTCCGCTGCCCGAGCCGGCTGCCGGAACCGCGTGCCCGGGTCAGGTGGCCAGGGGATCCAGGACCAGGGGGGCGATCTTGCCCTCGATCATGGCGCCCAGGCCCTGGACGGCGCAGATGTCCGGCCGCTCGGCGATGTGGACGGGCATGCCCGTCGCCTGCCGCAGCATCTGGTCGAGACCCGGCAGCAGGGCGCTCCCGCCGACCATCATGATCCCGCGGTCGGCGAGGTCGGCGACCAGGTCGGGCGGGCAGCCCCGCAGCACCTTGCCGATCCCGTCCAGCACCGCGGTCAGCGGGGTCTGGATGGCGTGCCGCACGGCGGCCGTGTCGACCTTGACCGAGCGGGCCAGGCCGGTGGCGACGTCCCGGCCGTGGATCTCCGTCGACTCCGGGCCGTGCGGGGTGAGCCCGTTGCCGGACAGGGCCAGCTGCAACGGCCGTACGGACTGGCTCGGCAGCATCAGTTCGTGCTGGTGGCGCAGGTGCTGGACGATGGCGTTGTCCACGGCGTCACCGCCGACCGGCATGCGCTCGGCCGTCACGATCGACCCGAGGGAGAGCACGGCCACCTGCGTGGTCGCCGCCCCGCACACCATGATCATGGTGGCCTCGGGACGTTCCACCGGCAGCCCGCAGCCGACGGCGGCGGCGATGAGCGTGTCGACCAGCTCCACCCGGCGCGCGCCCAGCCCCACCAGGGTCTCGATCGCGGCGCGCTGGGCGAGCGGATCGGCGTCGTGCGGGGTGCAGGCGGCGGCGCGCAGGCCCGGCCTGCGGCGCAGCGTGCGGCGGATCCTGTCGCCGAGCAGATGGCGCAGCATCCGCTGCGCCATCTCGATGTCGACGACGGTGCCGCCGGAGACGGGCCGTACGACGCGGATGTAACCCGGGGTCCGTCCCGTCATCCGCTCCGCGAGTTCCCCGACCGCGATCAGCGCGCCGCTGCGGGTGTTCACCGCGGCGGCGGACGGCTGGTCCACGACGAGACCGGCACCCTTGACGTAGACCCGGGTACGGGCCGCTCCCAGGTCGACGGCGAAGTGGCAGCGGCGCAACTGCTCCAGGCTGGCGGTCACGGCAGATCCTCCCGAGTGCGCGGTCCCGCGGGCCGCCGGGCGGCGGACCTCATGACCATCCTGCGCGGATTCAGGGGCGTCCGCTCGTTATGGAGGGCCGGTCGGGGGGCCGCTGAACGGGGGATATCGGGTGCGGCGGGGCTGCCGGTCAGCCGTCGCGCAGCGCCCGCTTCATGATCTTCCCCATGTCGTTGCGGGGGAGCGCGGCGAGGAGGTGCAGCACCCGGGGGCGTTTGTGCGGGGCCAGACGGCGGGCGACGTGGTCGGCCAACTCCTCGAGGGAGGGCGGTGCCTGGGGGGCTGCGGGGACGATCCACGCCACGATCCGCTCGCCCAGGTCGGCGTCCGGCTCCCCGGTCACCGCCGCCTCCCGGACCCCGGGGTGTTCCAGCAGCGCGTTCTCGATCTCCCCGGCGCCGATCTTGTAACCCCCGCTCTTGATCAGGTCGGTGGCCTTGCGGCCGACGATCCGGACGTAGCCGTCGGCGTCGCGCACCGCCATGTCACCGGTGCGGAACCAGCCGTCGGCGGTGAAGGCGTCCGCGGTGGCCTCCGGTCGGTTCAGGTACTCGGTGAACAGGTTCGGACCGCGCACCTGGATCTCGCCCACGGTCTCCCCGTCGTACGCCGTCACCGGCACCGTGTTCTCTTGGTCCTCCTCACCCTCCGCACCCTCTTCCACCAGTCGCAGCTCCACGCCCGGCAGCGGCACGCCCACCGTGCCGGGGCGGGCCTCGCCGTCCGCGCGGACGCTGGTGTTCATCAGCGTCTCCGTCATGCCGTACCGCTCGACGACCCGGCGCCCGGTCGCCGCCGCGATCCGCTCGTGGTCGTGCACGGGCAGCGCCGCCGACCCCGACACCAGCAGCCGCGCCCCGGCCAGGGCCTTGACCAGCTCCGGCTCGGTGGGCAGCGCCTCCGCGACGCGGTGGTACATCGTCGGCACCCCGAACAGCATGGTCGCGCCGCCGCTCAGCTCACGGGTCACCCCCTCGGTGCTGAACCTGCCGAGGTGACGCACCGAGCCGCCGCGGCGCAGCGGGCCCAGGACGCCCAGGACCAGCCCGTGCACGTGGAACAGCGGCAGTCCGTGCACCAGGACGTCGTCGCCGGTCCACTGCCAGGCGTCGGCGAGCGCGTCCAGGGTCGAGGCGATCGCGCGGCGGGGGATGACGGCGCCCTTGGGCGGGCCGGTGGTGCCGGAGGTGTAGACGACCAGGGCCGGGTCCTCGTCCCGCCTCCGGTCCTCGGGGAGGGGACGATCGCCCGGGGCCCGGTCGGCCGGGTCGACGTCCAGGCGGGGCAGGCCGTCCAGCGGGGCGGGGAGGTCCTCGCCGGGGGCGGCGAGGACCAGGTCCGGGGCGCTGTCGGACAGGATGTGGCCGAGCTCCTTCCCGCCCGACCGGGGGTTCAGGGGCACCACGGTCACCCCGGCGAGCAGCGCCGCGGTGACCGCGACCGCCGTCTCCAGCGTCGGCGTCGCCCAGACGGCGACCCGCCGCGCCTCCCGCACGCCGTCGGCCACCGCGCCGGCCGCGGCGGCGAGTTCCCCGTACGTCAGTGAGCGCTCGCCGAACCGCAGGGCGGGCCGGTCGGCGGCCGGGGCGTCGATCAGGGCCGGGAAGAGAGAGGACACGCGTCGTAACTCCTTAACCGTTCGGCTGCGCGGCCGTCGTTCCGGTTCTCGTTCCCCGGTACCACCGCGACCACGATCCCTCTCTACACCATCGACCGGACCGACGGTCGGGCGGGCCGGGGCCTGTCCGGCGGATCAGGCCGCAGGAAATCGACGGTGCCTTGTCAGCCCGGGTGAGCGGGGGCGACGGGGGCGCCCCCGCTCATGGGGGTCCCTCCCGTTCATGGGGGTCCCTCCCGTTCATGGGGGTCCCTCCCGCTCGAGCGAAGTCGAGAGTGGGGGAGAAGTCGAGAGTGGGGGAGAAGTCGAGAGCTCGGGGCAGGAGCCACGGCGACCGACGACGCGGCGGATGCGCGCACCCGGCCCCGCGTCTGCGGCATGATCCGCCGGGCGGGTCCTAGGGGGGACGTTTCGCGGAAGGCACGGGAGTCGTCGTTCACCGGGGGCGCTTCGGGGCGGCGGCCGTCCGGGAGGAACAGCACCGAGTTCACGTAGCGCGGGCCCCTCAGCGGGCCGTAGGGCAGGACCCGGCGGAGCAGGCCGTGCGAGGCGACGTGGGAGGTCCCGGCCTGATGGGCCTCCAGCGGGAAGCGGGCCAGCGGGACCCAGGAGCCGGCGGGCAGCACCCAGCCGTCGTAGCCCAGCAGGGACAGGTACGTCACCACGGGCGCGATCGGCTGGATGCGGGACTCCAGCTCCACGAACAGGGCCGGGCGGTCGCGAGCCAGGACGCCGGTGGCGCCGCGCAGCACCGCCGATTCGCTGCCGTCCACGTCGATCTTGACGAAGCCGACGTCCTTCAGGCCCAGTTCGTCCAGCGTGACGCAGGTGACGTCCAGGGCGTGGCCGTGGATCTCCTGGCGGACCAGGGACGAGACGCCCCGGTCGCCCACGTCGTCCGGCGGGAGCCACAGCCGGGCGACGCCGGAGCGGTCCGAGGCGGCGGCACGGATCACGCGGACGTTCGGCGGGGAGCAGGCGGTGAGCAGCCGGGCCAGGTGAGGGACCGGTTCGACGGTCACCACGCGGCGGGCGCGCCGGGCCAGCCGGTACGTCCAGGGGCCGTACCAGCCACCGACGTCCACGGCGGTGCCGCAGTCCGGTGGGCACAGCTCGGCGAGCCGGGCCAGTTCGGGCTCGAAGCGGGGGTACACGGCGCGGGCCGCGGCGGCCACCGCCCGGGTGGGCAGGAACGGCGCCGCGCGCCGCGAGAGTGGTCCGTGTGGTTCGAGGCCGGTCGTTTTGGCCGTTCGTGTGTGTCACGGGGTCGCTCCCGGGGCGCCGGGATGTCCGGTGTGGTCCGCGGACATGTGGTGGTTCGACATGTGGCCCTCGGACATATGGGCCAGCAGTCGCTCGTGTTCCTCGTCCGAGACCTGCTCACCGGAGGACGGGAGCAACTGCGGGATGCCGTCGAGGACCGGATAGCGGCGGCGCAGGCGCGGGTTGTAGAGCGCCTCCTCGAGGCCGTCGTCCCCGGCCGCGGAGGCGGCGGTGGTGAGCAGGTGCAGCGAGCCCTTGTCGAGCGGGCAGGCCAGGATCCTCAGCAGCGGGTCGTCGGGCTTCACGGTGGTGTCAACTCCTCGGTGGCGGTGGGAGATCCGGGGGCGGTGTCGTGCTTCGGCATGACCAGCAGTACGGCGACCGCGAGCACCGTGCCCGCCACCCGCAGGGCCAGCCGCAGTGGCTCGTCGGGCAGTTCCTCGCCGAACGCCAGCGTGCCGAGCACCGCCGTGTACAGGCACGTCACGGTCGTGCACACCGGCACGATCAGCGAGGCCCGGCAGCGCTGGAGCGCCGCCTGCGACAGCACCAGGCCGAACGCGCCGGTGAACAGCAGCAGGTACGGGTAGGGGGAGCGCAGCAGACCGAGCAGCGCGTCGCCGATGCCGCCGGTCGTCAGATGGCTCGACACCCCCTTGATGGCGAGCGAGCTGACCCCGTAGAGCAGGCCGACGGCGACCCCGTACTCGACGCCGGTGGTCGGCATCCGGTGCGGGTGCCGGGCGCGGCGCTCGGCGGACCGGTAGAGCCACACCCCGGCCGCCAGCGACGGCACGCACACCAGCAGGATCAGCGGGTGCGGCGCGTCCCGGCCGACGGTGTCGGCGCCCGCGCCGCCCTCCTTCAGCGACAGCACCACCATCAGCAGCGCGAGCAGGATGGCGCCCAGCGCGTACCGCTCCCGGCCGGTGGTCCGCTCGCCGAGCAGCCGCGCCGACAGCATCACCAGGAGCACCAGGCCGGAGACGAACAGGCCCTGGGCGGCGGCGATCGGCAGGGTCCGGTACACGACGAGCTGGGCACCGAAACCGGCGGCGAGGGACAGCGCGCCGGCGATCCACAGCGGGCTGCCGAGTACCAGCCGCAGCAGCCGCGCCGGCCGGTGAACCGTTACTTCGGGCAAGGTGGCGAGCGCCCGCTTCTCCAGGACGAACCCGCCGCTGTACAGGACGTTCGACACCAGGGCGGCGGCCACTCCCCACCACATCGTCCCCGGCCCCCTTACGTCCGGCGGGCGTGCAGCAGCAGGATCGACGCGAGCGGTGGCCGGGCACAGGCCAGCCGGTCCAGCATCCGCAGCGGACGCGGCACCCCGTGGAACGGAGCGCCTTCGAGGCGTACGACGGTGAAACCGGACGTGGCGACGAACTCCCGCAGCGCGCGGGCGGTGTAGAGCCGCAGGTGCCCCACCACCTCCGAGCCCGGCCGGCCGTGGACACCGCGCAGGCTGACCTCGGAGAACACCGGCTGCACCCCGGCCAGCAGCAGCGCCCTGTTGTACCAGGCGGCCAGATTGGGGGTGGACAGCATCAGATGGCCCCCGGGGCGCAGCACCCGGTGGATCTCCTCCAGGGCCGCGTCCGGGTCGGCGAGATGCTCGAGCACCTCGCCGAACAGCACCGCGTCGGCCGATCCGGAGGCGAACGGCAGTCCTCCGTCGGTGAGTTCGCCGCGCACCGCGTACGGCAACCGGGTGCGGGCCCGGGTCAGGGCGTCCTGGGACCAGTCGACGCCGACGAGCCGGTGGCCGTGCAGGAGGGGCGCGGCGGTGGCCGCGGCGGAGCCGTCGCCGCAGCCGATGTCGAGGATCGTCTGCGCGTCCCCGGTCCCGGCCGGGCCGAGCGCCCCGGCCAGCATCCGGGCCTGGCGGAGGCTGCGGGAGGGGCCCGAGGCCACCGGGACGGCGGGGTTCTCGTAGAAGTCGCGCAGGTCGCGGGGCGGGGACGCGGCGGTCGTCACGGGGTCGCCTCCGTGGAGTGCAGGTGGTGTGCGAACAGGTCGCGCAGGTGGGCGCCGTCGCCGGGCCCGAGCAGCGCGCGGGACCAGCGCACGGACAGGTGCAGCCGGCCCGCGGTGGAGGCGGTGGTGAAGGTGAGGCCGCGGGGCATCCGGGCGGGAGCCGAGAACCACACCGCGTGCGCGCACCCGGCCTCCTCCCCGAAGTCCAGCGGGTACGGGATGCGGCCGATGTTGCTGAGCAGCGTCGTCGACGTCCAGGGCGCGGCGGCCCTGCGCACGGCCCGGGTGAGGGCGGCACGGACGGCGACCGGCGCCCAGGGCGTGGTCAACAGGGCTGCTACATAGCCCAGTTGAGGGCGAGGGAGTGCTTTGAGGGCGCGAGTGCGCAGGGCCGTGCGGTGCAGCAGGGCGGGCAGGTCGGACGTGTTCAGCTCTTCGGGGGAGAAGGGGACCTCGACCAGCCGGGTGCCGTTGCCGATGGGCATCGTGGCGTCCCTGGGACGGTCATCCACCGGCATGGTGATGCGCAACGGACGCGGACGGGCACCGCGTTCGCGGTTCCAGTGGGCGAGGGTCAGGGCGGTGGCGACCATGAGCTGGTCGTTGACGGTGTAGGGGGAGCCCTTGGGCCGGTGCGGCAAAGGGAGTTCGGTGTGGAGCAGTCCGTTGCCGCGGCGGGGGCCCGGGTGTGGGTCCGGGGTGCCGCGGGACACCCGGGCGGGTGGAGCCCACGGGGAGGGGGTGTCCGGCGCGTCCGCCCGCGGTGTCCCGGACGGCCGTACGGGCGGGGCGGCGGGCGAGTTGTCCCGGCCGCCGTAGATCTCGGCGGCGGTGGCCAGGACGCGCAGGCAGGCCGGGCCGTCGAGCGCCGTGTGGTGGAGGGTGAGGAGCAGCACGGTGCCCGTCGCGACGCCCGCGCGGCCGCCCGCCCCGGGTTCGGTGTCACCCGGGGCGCTCACCACCTCGAGACGGATCGGCGGGGACGCCGTGAGCAAAGGCGCCACGGCCATGGCCCGGCTCCGGGCGTCTTGCAGGGAGCCGGGACCCGGCGGCGGGAAGCTCACCACCTCCACATCCGGCTGCTCGGTCAGCTCCCACTCGTAGCGGCGCCGGTACCAGGGGCCGGAGACCTCACGCATGAGGACGCGCGGGTGCCGGCGCATCGCTTCCAGGAACGCCTTGCGCAGGCGGCCGGGGTCCAGTTCCCCGGGGAGGCGCACCTCGATGAGCACCGTCTCCGGTTCCTCGTCCTGGACGCAGTGCCGGGACACCTCGTCCACCACGGGGAACGGGATGCGCAAAGGAGCGGTCATCAGGTCTTGCCCCTTTCTGCCGGCCCGCTGCCTGCCGAGCCGTCCGGGCCGCCCGCGCCGTCCGTTCCCCGCGCGCGGGGAAGCCGCTGCGTGGACTTCTCCGGGCCGGGCGGCGGCGAGTGCACAGGAACGCGGGGCGGTTCCGGGGTCTGCACGGCCGTGTCGTACCGCGCCGTTTCGTGTCCCGGACCGTCGGCGGCGCCGGGCCCGTACGGGGCCGGCCCGGTGCCGTCCGTCCGGCCGGACTCCCAGCCGTCCTCCCGAACCGTGCGCCCGGAATCCGGATCGCCGAGGCTCACCAGCGCCGCGAACAGGCCGGTCAGCGCCAGCAGCTGGGCCAGGTGCCCGTAGGCGCCCGTGCCCGCGCCCGCCGGCTCCCCGGCCCCGAAGGCCGCCACGATCCCCGCTCCGGTGAGGGCGGCCAGTGCCACCGGCACCAGCAGGGCGGCCCTGCGCCGTGCGAGCAGCGCCAGCGCCGGGACCAGCAACGCCCACCAGCCCGCGATCACCACGCCGACCGGCGTCAGCGCCACCACGCCCAGCCACGGTCCGGGCGCCGGCGGCGCGGACTGCGGCGCGTCGGCGTTTGCAGCGTTCTCGGCGTTCTCGGCGGGCTCGGCCCTGCGGCGCCACAGCGCCAGCCCGACCAGCACCGCGATCCCGACGCCGCCGCCGATCAGCGCGGCGTCGTACGTCGTGGCGGGACCGTAGGACAGCTTCACGGTGCCGCCCTCGCCCGCCGGGATCCGCCACCCCTGCTGCCAGCCGTCCAGCCGCACCGGTGTCAGTTCCTCGCCGTTCAGGGTGGCCGTCCAGCCCTTGTTGTAGTTCTCGTACGTCGTGAGGTACGAGGCGGCGCCCGAACCGACCGACAGCTCGCGCCGGTCGCCCAGCCAGTCCTCGACCGTCAGCTCGCGCCCGGCCGTCGAGGCGTCCGGCACGGTGCCGCGGGTCAGGGTCAGGGCGGTGACGGTCAGCGGGCCCGCGTCACCGGCCTCGATCCGGTGCCGGCCGGCGGAAAGCTCCAACGCCGTGACCACATCGCCCTCCTGGCAGAGCGTCACCTCGACCGGGCGCCGCTCCACCAGGTCCCCCACCGTCCCCTTGACGCCGGTCTCGTGCAGCTGACCGTCGACGGCCAGTACCGGTCCCTCGCCGCACGCCAGGGTGAACTCCCGGTCGGCGGACGGCTGCGGGGTGCGGTACTCGTCGAGCGCCGGAACGTAGACCTCCGTCAGGCCCACCGGCAGGTCCAGGTCCTCGCCGACGACGGGGTTGTGCAGGGTGAGCGGTGCGGTGCGGGTGATCGTGATGTCGAGCCGGTCCGTGGTGATCGCCGGGAAGCGGACCATGCCGTTGTCGTCGACCCCCGCGATCGCCGCGCCGTCCGGGGAGCTGATGTGCACCTCGGTCGGCCTGGTGGACAGGCCTCCCGCGGCCGCCAGCACGACCTCGTCGACGGGCTGCTCGCCGTCCCAGCTCAGACGGACGACCGGCCGGTCACCCGCGATCCAGGCGGTGGTCAGGTCGCCGTCGGTGAGGTTGCGCGCGGTCAGGCCCGCGCCGAGGCGGGCGGTGGAGTCGGCGGTGGCGGTGATCCGGGCCTGCTGCTCGGGCGCCACCTCGTACAGCAGGCGGTCCAGCGCCTCGCCCGGCACGGCCACCGCGCTCGCCGCGACCTCGTAGGTGCCCGCCGTGCCCGTGGTGAACAGGCGGTGCAGCCCGTTCTCGGTGCCCGTGGGGGACAGCCCGGTCGGGTCGGCCGAGCGGTGCAGCGAGACGACCTGGGCGGCGGCGGTCGACTCCTTCGAGTCCGTGGGCAGCCGCAGCAGCCTGGTCACCCGCACGTCCGGCAGGTCGATCTCGGAGAAGCCCGCGCCGCCCAGACCGGTGTGCTGCGAGACCGAATCGACGATCGTCAGCTTCATCCAACGCGTCTCACCCGCGGGTGCCTTGACGTCCTGTTCGGTTCCGTTCGCCTGGAGGAAACTGGTCTCGGAACCCCGCTCCGTCTCCACCCGCACCCTGGTCGCCGCCGCCCGCACCCCGTCCTGCGGCAGCGGGGTGATGCCGAGGGAGTCCGGCATCTCGTAGCCGTCCTCGAAGGCGATCCGCAGCCACTGCCCGTCCGGCGAGCCGGCCGAGCCCTCCGCCCAGGCCGTGTCCGGGTTGCCGTCGAAGGCGTTCACCGGGTCGTACTGCGGCAGATGGAACAGCCAGTTGCCGTACGAGGACGCCGACACCGAACGGGCGCCGCGCAGTTCGGCCACCGTCTGGTGCTCCAGGCCCTTCGTGGGAAGGATCTGGTGCGGCCGCTCACCCGCGTCCTGCACGGCGTCGGGCGCGTTGCGCTCGCCCCGGGTGTACGTGTACGACGTGTTGGAGTTGACCAGGCCGAACCGGGTGTCCGCGTACCGCATCCCGTCGCCGGTCACCTGCACGGACGGGGTGCCGAGCCCCGGGTGGCCGTCGCCGGTCAGCACGGCCGCCCGGCCGCGCAGTTCGCCGGCCAGCGGCAGCAGGGACTCCGGGCCGCCGGAGACCACGGCGGTGTCGGCGATCGGGGCCAGCGAGGCCTGCCCCGGGCGCCGGACGTCCGTTCCGGTCGGACGGTAGATCTCCACCGCCCGCTGCCGCGGGTACAGCCCCTCGACCTGGAGCGGGGTGTCGTTCGCGATCACCCCGCCGGTCGTGACCGGACCGAGTCCGGTGACCCGCTCGTACCCGGACTGCGTGAGGGTGCGCTTGACCGTCGCGGTCGGCACCTGCCCGACCTGGTCGGGGTCGAGGTCGTTGCGGACGACGACGTAGTACAGGCCCGCCCGGCTCAAGTAGTCCGCCAGACCCGGGACTTCGGCACCGGTCAGCAGGGCCTGCTCGACCGCGTCCAGGGCCCGCCGGTTGCCCGGGGTGCCGAACGGCACGTAATCGCGCTGCGCCCAGCGGGAGCCGGCGACCACGTCCAGCGGCTGGTCGATGGTCGAGCCCCAGGTGTGGATGCCGTGCGCGGTCGCCGGCACCACGAGGGCCCGGGAGTCGGGGGAGTGCTTCTCCAGCCAGTCGGCCGTGGCCTGCCAGTACTTGGGGATCTCCTGGAACGAACCCGGGCTGAGGATGGACCCGTTGAGGTACGGCCACATCAGCCCCGGCAGGACCAGCACCGCGGCGACCAGGGGCGCGAGGCGCCGGCCGCGGACCCGGCGGACCCCGCGCGCCTCGGCGGCCACGCCCACCAGATGGGCCAGCCCCAGCACCAGGGCGAGCGCCAGGCCCGTCTGGAACTTGTAGACGTTGCGGAACGGCGACAGCCAGCCGTCCAGCCAGTCCTGCACCACCGAGTGGAACGGGGCGCCGAACGCGCCGCCGTACCCGGCGAGCAGCACCAGCACCGTCACCAGTGCCGTCAGCACCAGCCAGCGCCGCTCCGGCAGGTCCCGCCGGGCCAGCCCCGCCAGGCCCAGACCGGCCGCGAGCGCCGAGCAGACGATCACGAGCGCAGAGGAGGCTACCGTCCAGCCCGCGGGCAGCCACGCCTCACCGAAGTGCAGGTACCCCACCCAGTTCCCGGCCCCGCGCAGCGCCTCCGTCGCCGACATGGTGTCGGTCGTGGCCCGCGCGGTCTCGATGTAGGGCAGGAAGTTCTCGCCGTACACGCCGAGCAGCAGCAGCGGGATCCACCACCAGGCGGTCGCCACCGCGACCGCGGGCGCCCACCAGGCGATCAGCCGCCACCGGCGCGGCCCTGGCGGCCGGGACAGCAGGTACAGGCCCACGGGCAGCAGCGACGCCAGCGTCGAGGCCGCGTTGACCCCGCCCATGAACGGGACCAGCAGTGCCGAACGCAACGCCGCGACCCGGGGCACGTACCGCTCGTCCGTCAGCGGCAGCAGCACCCACGGCAGCAGCGCGCCCGGCAGGGCGGCGGCCGACGTCGAGCCGATCACCGTGGTGAACAGCGGCCACAGCGCGTACGCCGTCGCCGCGAGCAGCCGGGACGCCCCGTTGCCCACGCGCAGCCGTTCCGCCAGGCGCAGCGCGCCCCAGAAGGCGACCGACACGATCAGCGACAGCCACAACCGCTCCGCCAGCCACACCGGGAGCCGCACGAGGTCGGCCAGCCAGTAGAACGGCAGCATCGGCCACAGGTAGCCGACGTACTGGTTGTGGACCCCGCCGAACGACCCCTGGTCCTGCCAGAGTTGGCCCAGGTCGGCCAGGAACCTGCCCGGGTCGACGGTGACACCCAGCTTGGTGTCGAAGGTCTGCCGCCCCGGCTGCACCGCCAGGAGGAGGGCGAACACCACCGCCCAGAAGCCCAGCAGCCAGCGCCGCGACCGCGGGCCCGGGGGCGGGCCCGCGGCGGTCGCGGTACGGGGGACGGCTGCCGGAGGGGGAGCCTGGACCGTGGTCGTCATTCGGGACACCGCCGGAGGATGAGGAGGAGGTTCCACGTAGCGAACTCACGCAGACCGGGCACCTTGACCACGGCCTCGGTGAGGAACGGCCAGTAACGGGAGCGCGCCGAGACGATGCGTACGTCGGCGCGGGCCCGTACCTGCCGCAGGGTGGTGCCGATGTGCACCGGGAAGAGGTTCTCGCCGAGCGTGTGCTTGGCGGGCCTGCCGGTACGGCGCCGGTAGCGGGCGCGGGCCCGCTCGGCGCCGAGGTAGTGCCACGGGGCCCACTCGTGCCCGCCCCACGGCGACAGCCAGTTGGTGAACGACACGTAGATGAGCCCGCCCGGTCCGGTCACCCGGACCAGCTCGCTGAGGAAGGTCTGCGGATCGGCCACGTGCTCCAGGACGTTGGACGAGAACGTCACGTCCGCGGCTCCGTCGCACAGCGGCAGCAGGTAGCCGTCCGCGAGGACGGTCCCCTCGGGCGGCTTCTCGGCCAGCTCCCGCGCATCCGGCTCGAACAGGAAGGCGTCCGCGCCGCGGCGGCGGAACTCCTCGGTGAAGTGCCCGCTGCCGCCGCCGACGTCCAGCACGACGCGGCCCGCGACCGGACCGCCGTACGCCTCGACCTGGTCGGCGGCGTCCCGGGCGAGCAGCGCGTAGCAGGCGTCGGGGTCCTCCTGCTCCCGCATGAAGGCGCGGAACAAGGCGAGGGAACGGCGCGGGGAAGGGTCCTTCGGCACGCCGCCCCCGCCCCTGCCCCCGCCCCTGCCACCCCTGTCCCTGCTCCTGCCGCTCATGTCCCCGCCGCTCATGTCTCTGCCGCCCGGCCCCGTTTCGGTCATGCCCCTGTCAATCATGTGTCCGCCGCTCATGGCCGATGACTTCGCACCGCCTCCGCCGCCACCGCGCCGAACTGCCGCACCGTGCGGCCCCAGCGGAAACGGGCGGCGTGGTTCCTGGCCGCCGAGCCCATCAGTTCCCGGCGGGCACCGGACAGGGCGAGCGTGCACCAGGCCGCCGCGAACGAGGACTCGCCGCGGGCCAGCACGCCGGTCTCGCCGTCCACCACGGAATCCCTGAGACCGGGCACGTCGAAGGCGACGGTCGGGGTCCCGCGCGTGGCCGCCTCCGTGACGACCAGCCCCCAGCCCTCCACCGCGGAGGGGTGCAGTAACAGCCAGGCCGCGCACAGCAGACGGTGCTTCTCCTCCTCGGAGACGTGTCCGGTGAACTCGACACCGGGGCCGGCGAGGCGTTCGAGGCGTTCCCGCTCGGGGCCGTCGCCGACGATCACCAGTCGGCCGCCGGTGACCGGCCGCACCCGTTCCCACAGCCGGAGCAGCAGATCGATCCGCTTGTACTCGACGAGCCGGCCCACCGCCACGAAGAGCGGCTCCGGGGAGCGTTTGGTGCGCGGACCGGGCTCCTCCACACCGTTGTGCACGACCCTGATCCGCTCGCGGGGCACGCCGATCCCGTGCAGCGCGTCCGCGGTCGACGGGGAGACGGCGACCAGCAGCCCGTGCCGCCGGGCACCGGTCAGCGCCCAGTGCTCGAGCCTGCGCCCGATCCGCGCGGCCGGAGCCAGCGGACCGCCGAAACGCATGCGCCACAGGTCGGAGTGCACATGGTTGACCAGGCACAGTGTCGGCCCGCGATGCCACATCGGTGCCAGGTACGGCATGCCGTTGCAGACCTCGACCAGCAGATCGCAGTCGCCGACCCGGCGGGCGAAGGCGGAACGGGCCCGCAGGAAGTGACTGTAGGCGCCGCCCGCCGACACCACGCGGTAGTCGCGGACGGGGGTCGCCGGACCCCCGCACAGCAGGGTGACCTGGTGGCCCGTGCGGCTCAGGCCGTGGGCGAGCCGGTCGACCAGCAGCTCGGAGCCGCCTGCGGAGGGGTTGTCCAGGTCGCGGTGGGCGAGGAAGACGATCCGGCGGGGGCCGGGGGACACCGCCGGAAGTGCCTGCGGCACGCCGGGGAGCGTGGTGCGGTGGGGGTTCCCCCGCTTGAGAGAAGCCGGGAGCGGGGGAGAGGACGGTACGTGCTGGGGCATCGGTGCTCCAACTCGTCTCGGGGTCATGCGTGGGGTACGCGGGGCACGTGCGGGTCGGACCGGGGTGCGAGGCGCGGGCGGTGCTGCCGAGCGCAGGAGTGTCGGGGTTACGGGGAGTGTCGGAGGTACGGGGAGTTCACGAAGCGCAGGGGGTGCGGAACGTGGTGGCGCGGAACGGGGAGGAACGCGGGTGGGCGGGTGGGAGGAATGCGGGTGGGCGGGTGGGAGGAATGCGGGCGGGCGGGTGGGAGAAATGCAGACGGGCGGGTGGGAGGAATGCAGACGGGCGGGTGGGGATGGACAGTTTTCGCCCAGGCGTCCCCCAGGGCTACTCACCGGGGTGACAATTTCGGGTCCTGTCGACTCGGGAGTCGCTCCAGTCCGTGAGTGTTCACCGAGCGGTACCGGGCAAACCGGGATGCTCCTCTTCCTTCCGGCCACGTGCCACCAGAATCCCGCCGACCACCGCGAGCACGGATCCCGCCACGGCCGCGCCGGCCGGAAGGGTCTCTCCCACCATGCGCAGCTGTCCGCTGTCGCGCTCCGCCTGCCGCACGGCCTCCTTCTGCGTCGCGGTCGTGAACGCGAGCTTCTCCGCGTCCAGCAGGACCGCCGCGTCCTCGTCCCCACCCGGTGCCCGCAGCGTGCGCCTCGGGCCGGTCTGCGCGTAGATCACCCGGCCGGTGGCCTGGTCCACGACCAGCTCGAGGCCGTGGTTGGAGTACCACTCCTCGGCCAGCACCTGCGGGCGGTCCGGCTGGTCCACGAGGGTGCCCGGCACCAGCCGGGTACCGGTCTTCGTCGCCGGCACCGAGGCGGTGAACCGGTAACCCGTGTACCCCTGGACCTTCTCGGTGCCCCGGTAGCGCATCACGACCGTGTCGCCGAGGGTGTTGTCCCACCACTGGTAGGAGCGCTTCTGCACGTCGAAGGGGAACTTGAGGTACGCCTCGCCCTCGATGCGGGGCCTCTCCTCGCAGCAGTGGACCGGCTTCGTGGTCCTGCGGTCCAGCACCCAGCGGTGCGGGGAGAAGTCCAGCGCGTCGTGCGGATCGGCGGCCGGCAGCGACGCGTCGGTGTCCACCGTGGTGATCACGTCCCACACGGCGTTCCCGCTGTCCACGCTCGCCTCGACGTTCCCGCGCACCCGCTGGGTGACGGTGATCGCCTGACCCGGCACGGTCTCGACCCGGTCGAGGTCGAACACACTGCCCGAGCCGGTGTAGACGGCGGTGGTGTCGATGTCGACCGGGTTCACCGCGGCACGTGGCTGCACGTACCAGGCCAACAGGGGGGCCAGCGCCAGCAGAAAGGTTCCGAAACCGAGCACGACCAGGGAAAGGGGGGAGGCTGTACGGCGCATCCGGGCACTCCAGAGGCTTGGGACGGATCGGCGCTGACAGGCCGGATCCGTAGAGGAAAACGCGCGTGCGAGAGGGGCGGAGCCATCCGGCACCCCCTGCGGGCCGGGACCGAACTCCCTCTGGGCCGGGAACCGTAAACGCCCCTTGACGGAGTGTCAATGCGCACTCGACACTGGGGAACGACGGACAAGGGTGGCGGAACGCGCTTTCGGGGGGTGGGGAGATCCTCCGACCAGAGAGGCTGACCCTGAGATGTCCAGACTGCTCGCCGCCGCGCTGACGGTCGTGCTCGCCTCGGCCCTCGCCGTGGGCGCGGCCCTGGGCGTGGTCGCGCTGCTCGATGCCACCCCCGACCAGCCGAACACGCCGTTGATCACCTATGAGCACGCCGGTCAGGGGAGCTGACGGGTGAGGGCGGCCACCACCGTCCCGGCCCGCTCCGCCTGGCGCGACGTCCCGCGCTCCCAGGTGCACCGGTTCGCCGAGATCGCCATGGCCGAGGCGCCGGCACTCGCCGAAGAGATCATGAGCGAGATCCGGCGCGAGTACCCCGAACTCCCCGTCGTGCCCGACGACTCCGGCGAGCCGATGGCTCTCATCGGCATCCGCCGCGCCATCGAGGTGTTCGTGCAGCACCTGGAGCGCGCCGACTACTCGGCGGGCCGCCCCACGGCACCGCCCGGCCTGTTCCACGACTTCGGGCGAGGCGAGGGCCTGCACGGACGGTCGCTGGACTCGCTCCAGGCGATCTACCGGCTCGGTGTCCGCATGGCCTGGCGGCGGCTCGCCGAGATCGGCCAGAGCATCGACATCCCGCCGCCCGCGATGTACGAACTCGCCGACGCGGGCTACGCGTATCTGGACGGACTGGTCGACCAGTCCGTCCGCGGCTACGCCGAGGCCGCCGCCCGGCAGGCGGGTGAACGGCTGCGGCTGCAGCGCCGGCTGATGGAACTCCTGCTCACCGAGCACCACCGGGGCGATCCGGCCGAAGCGCTCGCCGAGCGGGCCGCCCGCGTCGGCTGGCCGCTGCCCGGGAAGGTCGCGGTGGGCGTCCTCAGGCGCCCCGCCCGGGAGGCGGTGGCGCCCGCCGTGGGACCGGAGGTGCTGCTCGACATGGAGTACGAGCAGCCCCGCATGGTCGTCCCCGAACCGGACGCCGCCGGCCGCCCCGAACTGCTGCACCGCGCGCTCACCGGCTGGTCCGGCGCGATCGGACCGCCGGTGCCGCCGGCCGACGCGGCGAAGTCGCTGTGCTGGGCCGAGGCCGCCCTGCTCCTGATGGGGCGCGGGCTGCTGCCGGCCGACGAGGTGCTGCACTGCACCCGGCACACCCAGGCGCTGGTGCTGCTCCAGCCCGAGGAACTCATCGACGACCTCGCGCTCAAGTGCCTCGCCCCGCTGGCCCACTGCACCCCCGCGAACGGGCGGCGGCTCGCGGAGACGCTGCTGGCGTGGCTGGAGACCCGGGGCGGCGCGCCCGAGGTGGCGGCGCGGCTCGGCGTGCACCCGCAGACCGTCCGCTACCGGTTGCGGCAGATCCGCGAACTGTGGGGCGACGAGATCGACGACCCGGACCGCCGCTTCGAACTGGAACTGGTCCTCCGCGCCCAGCGGCTCCGCGGCGAACTGGGCGAGCCCCGCCGGCGCTGACCCCGGACCGGGCGGTGCCCGCGGACCCGGTGCCGACCGGTGATCCGAGGTGAGGGGGCGTCACCGCCGGGACCGGCCGCCGGCCCGAGCCGGAGCCGACGCTCTGCGCGGGCGTTCCGGGACCGGGAACATCGCGACGCTCCCCGGGACAGGGGCGCGGCGATGTCCCGGGTGGGACCCCGGCAGGGCGCCGGACCACCGCGGGCCATTGCCCGGGGTGGCCCGGATGGCTAGCCTGTGTTCGTCATTCCGGTCGCCTGTTGAAATCTCGAACAGGCCGAGACAGACAGGGAGGAGGCCGGTCGTGGGACGCCTCGTACCAGCCGTGACCCGGGCTCTCGACATCCTCGAGCTCTTCCTCGACGGGGACGGGACGCTCTCCGCCCCCGACATCGTGCGCAGGCTCCAACTGCCGCGCACCACCGTGCACGAACTGGTGACCACGCTCGCCGCGCGGAAGTACATCGTCCCGGTGACCGGCCGGCCCGGCCGCTACCGGCTCGGCGTACGGCCGTACCAGCTCGGCGCCCGCTACGCCGAGCACCTCGACCTCGCCGCCGAGGGCCAGCAGGTGGCCCGGTCCGTCGCCGAGACCTGCGACGAGACGGTGCACGTGGCGATCCTGGAGGACACCGACGTCATCTACATCGCCAAGGTGGACTCCACCCACGCGGTGCGGATGGTGTCGGCGGCCGGCCGCCGACTGCCCGCCCATTGCACCTCCGTCGGCAAGATGCTGCTGGCCTCCCTCCCCGAGCGGGAGCTCGCCGCGCGCCTGCCCGCCGACGCCGAGCTGGCCGCGATGACCCCCAACAGCATCACCGACCCGGCCGCCCTGCGCGAGGCCCTCGCGCAGATCCGCGCCCGGGGCGTCGCCGTGGAGAGCCGCGAGTCCAACCCGGACGTCAGCTGCGTGGCCGCACCGGTCCGCGACCGCACCGGGCAGGTGGTCGCCGCGCTGTCCATCTCCGTGCCGATGATCCGCTGGAGCGAGGAACGCCTCACCGAACTGGAGCAACTCGCCGTCAAGGGCGCCGACGACCTGTCCGAGCGGCTCGGCCACCGGGGGACGCCATGACCGACGGCACCTCCTACGAGGTCGCGGTCCGCGCGGAGTCCGTCCTCGGCGAGGGCCCCACCTGGGACCCGGCGACCGGCCGGCTGCTGTGGATCGACATCCTGAACTCCCGGATCCACACCTACGATCCGGCCACCGGTCGGCGCACCCTGCGCCGGACCGAACAGCACGTGGGCGCCGTCAAGCCCCGCGCGGGCGGCGGCCTGGTCCTCAACCTGCGCGACGGGGTTGGCCTGCTCGACCCCGACGACACCTTCCGCTGGCTGCACCGCGAGCCCGTCCCCGGCCGCCGCGGCAACGACGCCGCCGTCGCCCCCGACGGCACGCTGTGGGCCGGCACCATGCGCTACGACGAGGCCACCGGCGGCGGCACCCTCTCCCGGGTCACCGGCGACGGCACGGCCGAGGTCGTCCTCGACGACGTGACGGTGAGCAACGGCACCGGCTGGAGCCCCGACGGCCGCCTGATGTACTACGTCGACAGCCCCACCCGCCGTATCGACGTCCTCGACGTCGACCCCGCCTCCGGCTCGGTCACCGGCCGCCGCCCGCTGGCCGCGATCGAGGACGGCGCGGGCTTCCCCGACGGCCTCACCGTGGACGCCGAGGGCTGTGTGTGGGTGGCGCTGTGGGACGGCGCCGCGGTCCGCCGCTACACCCCGTCCGGCGCCCTGGACCGGGTGGTGGAACTCCCGGTCCCCCGCATCACGGCCTGTGCCTTCGGCGGCCCCGGCCTGAGCGACCTGTACGTCACCACGGCCCGCGTGGGCCTGACCTCCCCGCCCCCGCTCTCCGGCTCCCTCCTGGTGATCCCGGACGCGGGCGAGGGGCTCGCCCCACCCGCGTTCGCGGGCTGACGACGCACCCCGACCGCGGTTGCGTCCTGCGGGTGCCGTCGCGCCGGCCGTGCTGTCGTGCCCCGTCGGCCCGTCACCGGGTGGAAGCGGGTCGCCCGGACGCGCCACGCCGGCCGCCGGCCGCCGTCCTCAGTTCCTCCGCGGTCAGCGGCGGCGAGGTCAGGGGCCTCCTGCCCGGGCCGCGCAGAGCTCCCACCACGATGTCCGGGTGCACCCATGAGGTGGGGGATCCGGACAACGTGATGACGTCGAGGAAGGCCTGGGTGACCTGCGCGCGGCCCGTCGCGGCGTGGACCAGCCGGTTGACGTAGCGGTTCATGAGCGCGGTCCCGGACCGCGACTGTCGGCCCACCGCACCGGGATAGAGGATGTCCTGGGAAGTGGCCAGTTCCCAGGCGAGGTTCGCGGGGCGGGCGATGGCGCGCTGGACGTCGCGTGCGAGTCCGCGGGTACGGAGCCCGCTTCGGCCCACCGCGGCGCCGAGCTCGACGAGACCCTGCGCAGCCACCGTCATCCCCTGGCCGTAGAGCGGGTTGTACGTGGCCACCGAGTCGCCGACCACGACGAACCCCTCCGGCCATGCGGGCGCCTGCTCGAAATAGCGGCGCCGGTTGACCGTGCTGCGGGAGACGGTGACCTCTTCCGTGAGCGGTGTGGTCAACGAGATCAGCTCGCCCACGACGGGGTGCCGGACCGAGCGGGCGAAGGACTCGAACAGGTCGGGCTCGCGGGACGGCTCACCTCCCCTCGTGCCCGAGAGGGTCACCAGCCAGCGCCCCCGCTCGACGGGGACGATCGTCGCCGTCCGGCCCGGCACCGGCTCGCCGGGATCGGACTGGACGTTGACGATGGGGAAGTCGTCGCTGCCCGCGGGCGCCCGGTAGAAGCGACTGGCGTACACCAGCCCGGAATCGACTTCGGCTTCCCTGATGCCGCCTATGCCCAGGGTCCGCAGCCACTCCGTGGCGCGTGACCCGCGGCCGCTGGCGTCCACGACGAGATCGGCGTCGACGGTCAGGTCCCGCCCTTCCGGCGTCCGTACCCGCGCGCCGGTCACGCGGGTGGCCGTGCCCTCCAGGGCCCGCATTTCGTGCCCCTGCAGCAGCTTCACCGTCGGCATCCTCAGGACCTGCTCACGCACCACCCAGTCCAGCAGGTCGCGGGTGCACGCGATCATGTACTGCATCTCGGGCCAGCGTCTGAGCCAACCCTGGGCGGTCATCGACACCAGGCCGGTCGGCAGCGGGATGCGCCGGGCCCCGGCTGCCAGCCAGCGGTCCGTGATGCCGGGCATGATCCGCTCGAACGCCCGGGCGCCGCCGGACCACAGCACGTGCACGTGGCGTGCCTGGGGAAGCGACTTGCGCGGCTCGGGCCCCGCGGGCAGGACGTCGCGCTCGACGATGGTGACCTCGTCCGCGGCGTCGGCCAGGGCGGCGGCCGCGAGCATGCCGGCCATTCCGCCGCCGATGACCACGGCACGGCGGGGTGCGACACTGCGGGCGGTCTGGACAGGGGGTGTCATGGCGAACTGCTCTCTGGAGGGGCTGCGAGGTGGCGCACAGCGGCGACTACGGGGGACTCCACGGCACGCGACAAGTGCACGAGCCGCTCACGTTCTGAGCTGAGGACCGAGGTCAGCGCGAAAGCTCCGGCAGCGCTGGTGCCTTCGGGCCCCCGCAGTGGACCTCTGGATCGCGCGTCCACCGCGGCGACCACCATGGCGGCCGCGCCCACGACATCCGCGTCCTTCTTCGGCAGGTGGCTCTCGATCGCTCTGTCGTAGGCGCGTTGCCGGACGAGGTCGTCGAAGTACGGCTGGAGATCGAGCAGTTCGTCGTGGATGGCGGTCTCCCGCACGGCCAGGCGCATGTCGGGATCGGACCACCACGGGACGCGCGGAAGCACGCGCCGTTTCCCCGGCGTACGCAGGAGCCTCCACAGCGCACCCAGGCGCGCGTAGTTGATCCAGCACCGGACAAGGCCACTGATCTGCGGGCCCAGCAGTGGCAGCAGGAACCCGAAGGTCACGATCAGACCGCCCGCCGCGACGATCGGCGGTGCCACCGTCGTGCTGAGGGCGTCCCAGTCACGGCCGCTCCACCGGCCGACGACCGCGGAGAGCTTGGCGATGCCGAAAACCAGGTTGAGCACGAACCCGATGACGAGGACGACCAGGCCCACGCGCAGCCACCGCTGCACCTGCCGCGCCCAGCTCAGGCACAGCGCCGTCGTGACGGCGGCGGAGGTGATGTGGGCGACGAGGTAGGTGACGATCATCTCGCGGACGAAGGGCGTGGTCGCGTAGTAGGTGTCCAGGTCGCGGAGCCGCTCGACGGGAGCGTCCCCCAGCGCGAAGAACACGGGCAGGGCGATGATGACCGCCGTGTAGCCGGCGATCCACCTCCGTGAGTGGCGCCGGATCGTCTCCGGCGGCCCGCCGCGCCAGTTGACGATCAGGACCAGGCAGGCGCAGCTGAAGGCGCACATGACGGAGTAGACCAGTGGGCCCGAGAAGTTCGGGATGCCCGTGAGGTCGTTGACCGTGCTGATGGTGGGCGGGGCGGCGAAGAAGAAGCAACTGCCCGCGGTGAAGATCAGGAAGTGGACGGAACGTACCAGCGGATCACGCCATCCCCGCCGCAGGGCGGGGAGTTTGACGACGAAAGCGACACCGAGGGCGATGGCGGGAAGGTAGTAGTCGGAGTTCCGCACGCATCAGTCCCGGCGGTGTCCGAGCGATGCCTGGATGCGCCGCGCCAGCTCGCTGCGCGGTGTCGCCGTTTCCGCGCCCTCCAGCCAACCGCGCAGGCGACCCGCGAGGGCCAGGCCGAACAACTCGGCGTCGGATTCCTCGTTCCGGTCGAAGTCGGTCCGGGCCGCCACCTGGAGAGCGGCTGTCAGGTCGGCGTCATCCGCCAGCAGGCGCGCGGCGACCGCGGGACCGGGCTCGTGCCGACCGACGTGACCGGCGGCCATGTGCCAGGCCTCGTGCCCGAAGATGACCACCTGGTGCCAGGGACTGGTGTTCTCCTGCACGCAGATCAAGTCCCGGTCCGTCATGTCCAGGTACAGTCCGCTGGCCGTGCCCGGCGGGAACGTCACCAAGCGGTACTCCACCGGTCTGCCGCGACGCCTCGTGAGCCGAGCGCACAGGGTGTCGAACAACTCCACGGGGGTCGACGGCCTGGCCAGATCCTCGAGAGCCTCCACCAGATCGTCGCGGAGCTTCCGCATGGCGCCCTTGGTGCTCACTTCTCTCCCCGGGTGGCTGGTGACGTCGGACTGGTCGGCAGCGGGACGATGCGCGCTGCGACGCAGCCGGCGGCGTACTTCACCCTCTCGCCGCCGCCGGCACCGGTGCTCCACACGCGTCAACCCCTGTGCCGCGTGAATCGCTGAATTGTACGAGCCCCCCTCACCTTAGGGGCGTACAGCGCTCTTTGGCCGGGTGATGCAGGAAGCTGCTGCTCTTCCGGCTCGAGTTCTCGTCCGCACCATTGACGTGTCCCCGCTCGACCCATACGGTCCGTTCGAATTCACGGTCGACATTCGACATGTCGAACGATCCGTGTGAGGTGCGGCCCGTACGGACGTGACTCCTCCGACCACGACATCCCGACAGACGGGGCAGGGCATGGGACGACCTGGCCTGAATCGCAGGCAACTCACCGGCCGCGACGGGCGGCCTGACGGTCGCGGGCAGCTTCGGCTTCCTCCAGCGCCAGATCGTGGCGGGTGTCGCGCACACCGGCCTCGCCGGCCGGTGACGTCCTCCGCCGCACCCGCACCCGCACCCGTACCGGCACCCGTGCCCGCACCGGCCGTGCGGGCACCGGCGAACCCCCGAAAGGAAGAGATGCGTACCGCCCGCTTCACCCTCGACCCCGCCTTCACCGTCGGCCCGGTCGACCCCCGCCTCTTCGGCTCCTTCGTCGAACACCTCGGCCGCTGCGTCTACACCGGCATCCACGAACCCGGCCATCCCACCGCCGACGCCGACGGCCTGCGCACCGACGTCCTGGACCTGGTCCGCGAACTCGGCGTCACCGCGATCCGCTACCCCGGCGGCAACTTCGTCTCCGGCTACAGGTGGGAGGACTCCGTCGGCCCCGCCGAGGACCGCCCGCGCCGCCTCGACCTCGCCTGGCACTCCACCGAGACCAACCGCTTCGGCCTGTCCGAGTACATCTCCTTCCTGCGGAAGATCGGCCCGCAGGCCGAGCCCGTGATGGCCGTCAACCTCGGCACCCGGGGCGTCACCGAGGCACTCGAACTCCAGGAGTACGCCAACCACCCCGCCGGCACCGCCCTGTCCGACCTGCGCGCCGCGCACGGCGACAAGGACCCCTTCGGCATCCGGCTGTGGTGCCTGGGCAACGAGATGGACGGCCCCTGGCAGACCGGCCACAAGACCGCCGAGGAGTACGGCCGCCTCGCCGCCGAGACCGCCCGCGCCATGCGTCAGCAGGACCCCGGCGTCGAACTGGTCGCCTGCGGCTCCTCGAGCCGGTCCATGCCCACCTTCGCCGCCTGGGAGGCGACGGTCCTCACCGAGACCTACGACCTGGTCGACCACGTCTCCCTGCACGCCTACTACGAGCCGCACGACGGCGACCTCGACTCCTTCCTCGCCTCCGCCGTCGACATGGAGTCCTTCATCGAGGACACCGTCGCCACCTGCGACCACGTCGGCGCGAAGCTCAAGTCCACGAAGAAGATCAACCTCTCCTTCGACGAGTGGAACGTCTGGTACATGTCCCGCTGGCAGGAACAGGCGACGAGCTTCGCGCAGGACGACTGGCCCGAGGCGCCGCGCCTGCTGGAGGACGGCTACAGCGTCACCGACGCCGTCGTCCTCGGCTCGCTCCTCATCGCCCTGCTCCGGCACGCCGACCGGGTCAAGATCGCCTGCCTCGCCCAGCTCGTCAACGTCATCGCGCCGATCATGACCGAACCGGGCGGCCCCGCCTGGCGCCAGACGACGTTCCACCCGTTCGCGCAGGCCTCCCGGTACGGCAGGGGCGAGGTCCTCGACGTCCGGGTGGACTCACCGACGTACGAGACGGCCCGGTACGGCACCACCGACCTGCTGCACGCCACCGCCGTACGCGCCGACGACGGCACGGTCACCGTGTTCGCCGTCAACCGGAGCCGCACCGGGGCGCTGCCGCTGGAGATCGCCCTCGGCCGCCTCGGCCCCACCGCGGTCGTGGAACACACCGTCCTCGCGGACGCCGACCCCGACGCCCGCAACACCCTCGACGAACCCGAGCGGGTCGTCCCGCACCCGGCCGAGGGCACGGCCCTGGCGGACGGGCGGCTCACCGCCGTACTGGAGCCGCTGTCCTGGAACGTGATCCGACTGGCCTGAGCCCGACAGCGTGACGGAGCAGCGTGACGAAGGGAGCCGCCGGGGCGGTGGAGTCACCGCCCCGGGGACTCCACCGCCTCCACCGGCACCCCGCCGCGCGCCGCGCCCAGCAGCGTCAGCCGCACCCCGCCCGGACCGGCGGGTGTGGTCCCGTCGGACAGCACCGCCAGGGCCAGTGTGTTGGAACCACGTGTGCGGAGAATCCCGTTCGGCAGCACAAAGGTGTGCTGCGGGCCCACATCGTTGACGTACTGGCCCATGTTCCAGCCATTCAGGAAGATCTGGACGCGGTAGGCGCGCTCCGGCTCGTCCTCGAGGACGAGCCCGATCGATCCGTCCACGTCCGGATCGACGTCCAGCCGGAAGTCCGTCCGGTACCAGGCCACCCCCTGCCGCCGGTCCTCGCGCGGAAGGTCCACGGTCTCCCAGTCCCGGTCGTCGTGGCCCGGCAGGTGCCAGCCCTCGCGCTCCCCGTACAGCCCGCCGTTGTTCAGTGCCCCCCGCACCCGGTCCGGCGCCCCCGCCCCCTGGATCCGCCAATCGACCTTCCGGGAGGCGCCCTTGAAGCCGACGGAGGCCAGGCCGCGCACGGCCCCGAAGGCGCCGCCCGCCTCCCCGCCTCCGTCCCCGTCCCTTTCTTCCCCGGCACGCTGCATCGGCCGTACCAGTACGGACAGCACCCGCCCGCCCCGCTCGCGCAGCCGCTCGGGCACGGCGAAGGCGGCCGTGGCGGTCCAGGTGCCCCGGCCCACCGTGTCCTCGTCCGGCACCGGCATGCGGTGCGTGCCCAGCGGCCGCCCGTCCAGCCAGGCCATCAGCAGCCCCTGCGTCCCCGTGCGGTACGACAGGGACACCGCCCTGATGCCGCGCGCGTCCTCGAAGCGTCCCCGGTACCAGACGTCGCCGTAGTGGAAGCCGTAGTCGTCCGCGAACAGCACGGGCTGTCCCTCGGGGACGGGAGCGCCGCCGCGGGAGGCGGTGCGGTCGGCCACCGTCCACCGCGCGTCGTCGAAGTCCGGCTCGGCCTCCGGGTTCTCCGTCCGCCGCCGCCAGCCGTCGAGCGCGGGCAGGGACGGCGCGGGCGTGCCCGGCATCAACCCCTCCATCACCAGGCTCCCGGCACGGCTGACCGTGGTGCGCACCGGCTGCCCGTTCCAGGTCACGGCGGTGACCCCGCGCGGCGCCCACACCTCCAGGCCGGTCTCGCCGGCGACGTCGCCGGTGAGGTGGACGGTGGCGCCCCGCAGCGTGGCCGAGCGCAGCAGCGCCGGACCGTAGACCAGCAGCGAGCCGGACGGGGTCTCGTAGGGCCACAGCCGCAGCGCGGTCGCGTCGTCGGCGAACAGCAGCAGCATGGGCGTCTTCGAGTCGCCGTTCTCGACCAGCACCCGGCTCAACCCGCCCACCCCCAGCGGCGTCACCACGTTCAGCCGGCCCTGGGCGTAGGACCAGGCGGGCTCGTTGTCCAGCCGGTTGGTGAGCGGCTGGACGTCGCAGTCGAGGGAGACCTGCGCCGTCTCACCGGCCCGGCCCACGAACGCGGCGATGTCCTGCCGCCCGACGGCCAGCCGGAACATCGGCTGCGCGGTGGAGAACGCCAGCTTCCGCCGCCCCAGCTCCAGCCCGGTGACGAGCAGTTTGGCGTCCCGCGCCCCGACCGCCACGGGCACCTCGATCCCGGTGCCCGGCAGCGCGGAGGTGACCTGCTCGGCGGAGTCGTTGCGCAGGACGTACACCTGGGCGCCGGTGTCGGGGTTGGCCAGGTGGCGGACCTCCAGCCGGTCGTCCTTCGCCCGCACCTCGTCGGCCGGCTCCAGCCGGGCGAGGTCCGGCACGGTCCGCAGCAGGTGCCCGAGCTGCTGCAGTGGGGCCAGCTTGGGGGTGGGACGGCGGGCCTGGTCGATCGGGGCCCCGTAGTCGTACGAGGTGTACACGTCCGGCGAGGACAGCCATCCCCAGGACGTCCCGCCGACCGCCATGCGCACGGTGTGCGCGGTGATCCCGTCGGCGAGGCCGGCGAGGAGGCTGCTCCGCTCGTACGCCGGGTCCCACTTCTCGCGCACCCCGGTGTACCCCCTGCCGCCGGAGGAGACCCCGCCCCAGGGGTCGGCCGCGCCGACGGCCACCCCGGCGGCGAACCCGGGCGCCCGCGGCCCGCCCGCGCGGCCGTCGTCGTGGAACAGCGGTACGTCGATCCCGTCGGCGCGCACCTTCCTGTGGAGGCGGGACATGCGGGCGTCGCCGTCCGCTCCGTCGTACCGGTCCTCGAACTGGTACAGCAGCACCGTGCCACCGCCGCCGGTGAGCAGATGCCGGACGGCGATGGCGTCGACCGCGCCCAGCCATTCGTCCACGTGCCGCAGATACGCCGGGTCCGCGGTCCGGGCGGCCACCCCTTCGGTGGCCGTCAGCCAGCCGGGGAGGCCGCCGCCGTCCAGATCGGCGGACCCGAGGTACGGCCCCGGGCGCAGGACGACGTACAGCCGTTCCTCGGCGGCCGTGGTGAGGAACAGATCCAGGTCCCGCACACCGGTGAAGTCGTGCCTGCCGGGCGCGGGGGAGTGGAGGTTCCAGGGGACGGGGACACTGACCGCGTTGTGCCCGTGGGCGCGCAGCTTCTGCAGCACGTCCCGCCACAGGGACGGGCTCGGCAGCCGGAAGGGGTGCATCTCGCCCGACCACAGCACCAGCCGCCGGCCGTCGACCAGCAGCGAGTACCGGTCGAAGCCGACCTCGTGCCGCTTGCCGTCCGCGCGCGGCGGAGCGGGCGGCGGGCCCGTCGGCACGGCCTGCGCCGGGTGCGTGCCGGTCGCCGCCTTGCTGCCGGCCAGCGCGAGGCCGAGCGCCGCCGTTCCGGCCAGCGCGGTGAAGGTACGCCTGCTGAGCTCCAAGGGAGCCGCCTCCTGGTGTGCTGCTTGTGCTCCTGGTGGGACATTGTCTACGGATCGGCCCGCCGGTGTTCACGCGAGGTTCCCGGTACGTCCGTTTCGCTTGGTACGGGTGAGGCCAGTGGGGCTCGGGCGGGCCGTTCCCTTCCCGTTCCCCCTGTGAACGCCCCACCGGTCCGTACGGGGTGAATGGCCGGAGTCCATGACGACGGACTCCACCGACGGGGCGTCAGCACCACCCACCACATGGCCTGGAAGGAGCGCCCGGCCTCCTGACCTGCCAGGTCCGTACGGACACCGGGGGAGGCCGGCTCGCCGTCCAGGTGATCTCAGGGGGCGTGGTCCGGCTCCTCCGGTAACGGGCGTGCGTAGTGGGTCGCCCGAGATGCCAGGCTGCTGTTGCGGTACTAGGCTCGATGGCGGAATGCCGCACGAACGGCACGCACGGCACGCCCGGCCGACCGGTTCCCGGCAAAGCGGACCTAGGCCACAGCGACCGCCCGCGACGGGCGATCTGGAGGCGTCGGCGGTCGAGCCCGTGCTTGAGACGACATGCGGCGACATCAGAAGACCCTGCCGCAATCTCGACTTGCGGCTGCGGCCGTCCGTTCCCGCCCTTCCTTCCGGAGACGCGGGAGACGATGGAGCGAAAGGTATTCTCATGCGAGCACAACGCGCGAAGCGTCTGGCCGCGGTGTCCGCCGCCGGGCTGGTGGTGGCCGGTGGCGTCGCGATGGGCACAGCAGGTACTGCTTCGGCGTCAGCCCCGTCCTACAGCCACAGCCAGAGCGGGTACGACTACGGCCGTGGCGGCGATCATGGCCGTGGCGACTTCGGTCGTGGCGACTTCGGTCGTGGCGACTTCGGTCGTGGTTACTTCAACGACCACTACGGTCGTGGTGACTTCTACGACCACTACGGTCGTGGTTACTTCAACGACCACTTCGGTGACCACTTCGGTCGTGGTTACTTCAACGACCACTTCGGTGACCACTTCGGTCGTGGTTACTTCAACGACCACTTCGGTGACCACTTCGGTCGCGGTTACTTCAACGACCACTTCGGTGACCACTTCGGTCGCGGCTACTACCGCTAGGGAGACACGAACCGACACGACACCGGCAACGGCTCGGTGTGCGGCCCCCCGAAGTGGGCCGCACATCGAGTTTCTTTCGGTACGACGGGTGGTGCACCGGCCCACCACGGGCGTGAAGGGCGCTGGGGCGGTCCGCATCGAGAACCGGCCTGCCCCCCACCGCGAGGAGAATCCGTATGCGCCGCAGCGGACCCGGCTGGGCGACGTCTGTCGGCAGTGGCGGCTGGGCCCGGCCTGACCGACGGGGCCCGCTCAGCCCACCTGGCCCATGCCCGCCGCCTCCGGCCAGTTCTGCGCCTGCGCTCCGGACCAGCCGGCCGCGGGGGCCTGGGAGAGGCCGTCGGTGCCTCTGACCTGGGCCGCCGTGAGGCCGCCGCGGGCGGGGACGCCGGGCGGGGTGGGTCCGGTGGGCATCGGCCGCTGGGCCGGTACCGGAGCCGGGGCAGGTGCCTGCGGGGGCGGGAAGGACGCCGCGGCGGGTAGGGGAGCCGGAGCCGGTACCTGAGCCGGTGCCGCCAGGGGGTGCGGCATCTGCCGCGGGACGGGCTGCTGCGGCATCTGCTGCGGCACAGCGGGCTGCTGCACGGGTTGCGGCAGCTGCTGCGGCACCGGTGGGGGCATCTGCTGCACTCCCGGTGAGGCTGCCGCCGGCATCGGCATCCCACCGTCCGTGCCCACCGCGGCGGGGGACGGGGCGGCGGGGAGCGGCATGCCGATGCCGGCGGCCGGAGCGGCGGGGAGGCCCGGGGCGTGCGCACCGGCGCCGATGGCCTGGGCGGCGAGGCCCTGGGTGCCGGCGCCGTTGGTTTCGCTGACCAGGCGGTCCACTGCCGCCGTGCCCGAGCTGTAGCCGGTCCCTGTGGCCTGCTCGGGCACGGCGGCTCCCCTCCTGGAGGTCCCGTAGAGCACCTGTTCCAGGCCGGACACCAGGCGACGTACGTCCACCTGGGGACGTACCACGAGACGCAGGAAGCGGCTGGACGAGCCGATCTTGTTGCCGCACTCGCGGACCAGGAGCCGGTGCTCGGTGAGCATGCGGTCCCGGACCACGGTGCCTTCGGCGCCCACGGGGAGGCGCACGAAGAGGAAGTTGCCCTGGGACGGGTAGACCGTCAGACCGGGCAGTGAGGAGAGCTGGCCGGACATGTCCATCCGGTCGCGGCGCACCTGGTGGAGGCTCTGCTGGTACTCGGCGCCGTGCTCCTTCAGCATGAACACCACGTGCTCGGCGAAGGAGTTGAGGTTCCACTTCGGCAGCATCGAGCGGATGCGGCCCGCGAGCGAGGGGTTGGCGACGAGGTAGCCGAAGCGGATGCCGTGCAGGCCGAAGTTCTTGCCGAGGCTGCGCAGGACGATGACGTTGGGGCGCAGCATCGCCTCCTGCACCACCGACGGTTCCACCTCGGCGTCGGCGAACTCCAGGAACGACTCGTCGATCACCACCAGGTCCAGGTCGGCCATCGCGTCCATGAACTGCACGATCGCGTGCTTGTGCAGGAAGCCGCCGTCGGGGTTGTTGGGGTTGCAGATCACCGCGACCTTCGTGCCCCGGGCCCGGATGAACTCGGCGTACTGGGCGAGGTCGAGGGCGAAGCCGCCGGACTCCTGGAGCGGGAACATGTCGACCCGCTTGCCGGTCTCCATGGGCTGGTCGGTCCAGCGGCCGAAGGTGGGGACGGGGACGGCGAGGGACTCGCGGACCAGCAGGTGGTCGATCCAGGTGATGAGTTCGGTGGATCCGTTGCCCATGGCCACGCACTGCGGCGGGAGTTGGAGCAGGCTGCACAGCTCGGCCGTGATGGTGTCGGCGCTGCTCGGGTAGTACGTGATGATGTCGCGCAACCGGACCGCCATCTCCTCGAACATGGCGGGAGTGGGGAAGTACGGGTTGCACGGGATGCAGAAGTCCACCGGCCCGGCCCCGTCGCTCTCGCGCGCCAGCGCAGCCATCGACGGGCTGTGCGCCGCGTTGCTGCGGAACAGCGAGGTGACGTCGGCCATGGAACCTCCGGGGACGGCGGGCCCGCCGGGGACGTTGTGGGCCCGTCATGCGTGGGTGGCCCGCGCGGGGGAGCACGGGCCACCGGTACATACGGAAGGAGGTGCGGCGCTGTTCAACCGGTGTGAAAAAACTGTGACGGAATGAACCCGGGGCGCGTGAAGTGCGTTACGTCGTGCGTTCAGGCGCCGAACGAGTGGATCGTCGTCGTCCGGTACGTCTCGCCCGGCCGCAGGACGGTCGACGGGAACGACGGCCGGTTCGGCGAGTCGGGGAAGTGCTGGGTCTCCAGGCACAGTCCGTCCCCCTGCCGGTACACCCGCCCGCCGGTGCCGACGAGGGTGCCGTCGAGGAAGTTGCCGGAGTAGAACTGCAGCCCCGGCTCGGTGGTGGTGATCCGCAGGGTGCGGCCGGACGACGGGTCGCGGAGCGTGGCGGCGTGCCCGGGGCGGACGGTGACGCCCTTGTCGAGCACCCAGTTGTGGTCGAAACCCTGCCCGTACAGCATCTGCCGGTGGGCGACGCGGAGGTCTTGGCCGACCGCCTTGGTGCGGCGGAAGTCGAACGGGGTGCCGCCGACCCGGGCCAGTTCGCCCGTGGGGATCAGCCCCGCGTCGACCGGTGTGTAACGGGTGGCGGCGATGGACAGTTCGTGGTCCTGGATCGAGCCGCTGCCCTCGCCGGCGAGGTTCCAGTAGACGTGGCTGGTGAGGTTGACGACGGTGGCCCTGTCGGTGGTGGCCGCGTAGTCGACGCGCCAGTCGCCGTGCCGGGTGAGGGTGTACGTCACCTTCACCCGCAGCGTGCCCGGGTACCCCATCTCGCCGTCGACGGCGACGTAGTACAGGCGCAGCCCGACGTCGGACCCCTCGGCGAACGGCTCGACGTCCCAGACCCGCTTGTCGAAGCCCTGCGCGCCGCCGTGCAGGCTGTTGACGCCGTCGTTGACGGAGAGCTGGTGCTCCTTGCCGTCGAGGGTGAAGCGGCCCTTGCCGATCCGGTTGCCGTAGCGGCCGATCAGGGCGCCGAAGTACGGGCTGGAGGCGACGTACTCCTCAAGGGTGCGGAAGCCGAGGGAGACGTTCGCGCGGCGGCCCCGGCGGTCGGGGATCTCCAACGACCGGACGATGCCGCCGTAGGACAGGACCGTCATCCGGGTCCCGCCGTTCTCCAGCGACCAGCTGTGGACCTTGCTGCCGTCCGCGAGGGTGCCGAAGAGCGCCCGCACCGGCTTTCCCCGGCCACCGCCCCTGCCCCCCGAGGCGTGCGCCGTGCCGCCACCGACCGCGGTGGCGGCGGCCGCGACCGCGGCACCCGCCATGACCGTGCGTCTGTTCAGTTCCATCGTGCAGCTCCCTCGTGGAGAGGGCCCCGCCCTCCGACGGGGCCCGAGCCGACCTACGAACCGACCTTGCGCTTGTTCCACACGTCGAAGCCGACCGCCGCCAGGAGCACCAGGCCCTTGATGACCTGCTGCCAGTCGGTGCCGATGCCGACGAGGTTCATACCGTTGTTCAGCACGCCCAGGACCAGACCGCCGATGACCGCGCCGAGCACGGTGCCGACACCGCCGCTCATCGACGCGCCGCCGATGAACGCGGCCGCGATCGCCTCGAGTTCGAAGTTGAGGCCGGCCTTGGGAGAGGCCACGCTGAAGCGGGCGGCGAAGACCAGACCCGCCAGGGCCGCGAGCATGCCCATGTTCAGGAAGACCAGGAACGTGACCCTCTTGTCCCGCACGCCGGACAGCTTGGCCGCCGGCAGGTTGCCGCCGATGGCGTAGATGTGGCGGCCGATGACGGCGTTGCGCATCACATAGCCGAAACCGACGAGGAGTGCGCCGAGGATCAGCAGCACGATCGGGGCGCCCTTGTAGCTGGCGAGCAGCAGCGTGAGGGTGAGGATGGCGGCGGTGAGCGCCACCAGCTTCAGCAGGAACAGCTTGGCGGGCAGGACGTCGAGGGCGAACTCCTGCTGGCGACGCCGGTCACGGACCTCCTGGAGCACCACGAGCGCGATCAGTCCGAGGCCGAGCAACAGGGTGAGGTTGTGGTAGTTCGTCTCCGGACCGACCTCGGGCAGGAAGCCGTTGGCGACCTTCTGCAGCCCGCGCGGGAACGGGCCCAGGGTCTGGCCCTCCAGGAAGATCTCGGTCAGGCCGCGGAAGGTGAGCATGCCCGCCAGGGTCACGATGAACGACGGTATGCCGCCGTACGCGATGAACCACCCCTGCACGGCGCCCGCGACGGCGCCCACGGCCAGGCACAGCACCACCGCCATCGGCCAGGGTATGTCGTTGCGCACCATGAACACCGCGGCCATCGACCCGATGAACGCCGTCAACGAGCCGACCGACAGGTCGATGTGGCCCGCGATGATGACCAGCATCATGCCGATCGCGAGGATCAGGATGTAGCTGTTCTGCACCACCAGGTTGGACACGTTGCGCGGCAGGATCAGGTCGCCGTCGGTCCACACCGCGAACAGCGCCACGATCAGGCCCAGGGCGAACAGCATGCCGTACTGGCGCATGTTGCGGCGCATGCCGTCCAGCACCATCCGGAGCAGGCCGTCACCGGTGCCCGCCCCGTTCCTGCCCGGCGGCGCGGCGGCCGGGGTCTTGTCGGTGACATCCGTGCTCATCGGGTTACCTCTTTGTCCTTCTTGTTCTGCCTGTCCTTCGTCATGCGACGCATCAGCGATTCCTGGGAGGCCTCGGCCCGCGAGAACTCCCCGGTCAGCCGCCCCGCGGCCATCGTGTAGATGCGGTCGCACATGCCGAGCAGTTCGGGCAGTTCGGAGGAGATGAAGACGACCGCCTTGCCCTGTGCGGCCAGTTGGTCGATGACCTTGTAGATCTCGTACTTGGCGCCGACGTCGATGCCGCGGGTCGGCTCGTCCAGGATCAGCACCTCGGGACCCGCGAAGATCCATTTGCTGAGGACGACCTTCTGCTGGTTGCCGCCGGACAGCTTGCCCACCGGCTCGAAGACGGTCGGCGTCTTGATGCTCATGGACGTGCGGAAACCCTCGGCGACCCGGCGTTCCTCGTGCTCGTCCACGACGCCCCGCCTGGCGACCTTGCCGAGGGCGCTGAGCGAGATGTTGCGGTTGACGGTGTCGATGAGGTTCAGGCCGTAGTGCTTGCGGTCCTCGGTGACGTACGCGATGCCGTGCCGTACCGCCTCGGGGACGGTCTTCGTACGGACCTCCCGGCCGTCCCGGAGGACCGTGCCGGTCGCGTGCCGGCCGTAGGTGCGGCCGAAGACGCTCATCGCCAGCTCGGTGCGGCCGGCGCCCATCAGACCGGCGATGCCGACGATCTCGCCGCGCCGGACCTCCAGGGACACGTCGTCGACGACCTTGCGCTGCTGGTCGATGGGGTGGTGCACGGTCCAGTTGCGGATCTCGAGCGCCGGGGCCGTGCCCTCCTCCGGGTGGTGCGGGGTCCGCTCGGGGAAGCGGTGCTCCAGGTCGCGGCCGACCATGCCGCTGATGATCCGGTCCTCGGTGGTCCCCGCCGCCTTCACGTCGAGCGTCTCGATGGTCCGCCCGTCCCGCAGGATCGTCACCGAGTCGGCGACCCGGCGGATCTCGTTCAGCTTGTGGGAGATGATGATCGAGGTGACGCCCTGTTCCTTCAACTGGAGGATCAGGTCGAGCAGTTTGCCGCTGTCCTCGTCGTTGAGCGCCGCGGTCGGCTCGTCGAGGATGAGCAGCTTCACCTTCTTCGACAGCGCCTTGGCGATCTCTACCAACTGCTGCTTGCCCACCCCGATGTCGGCGACCCGGGTCTCGGGGTGGTCGTCGAGCCCGACCCGGCGCAGCAGTTCGGCGGCGTGCCGCAGCGTCTCGTGCCAGTCGATGCGGCCGCGCCTGGCGTGCTCGTTGCCGAGGAAGATGTTCTCCGCGAGGGAGAGGTACGGCACCAGGGCCAGTTCCTGGTGGATGATGACGATGCCGTGCTGCTCGCTGGCCCTGATGTCCTTGAACCGGCAGACCCCCTCCTCGAAGAGGATCTCCCCTTCGTAGCTGCCGTGCGGGTGGACGCCGGAGAGGACCTTCATCAGGGTCGACTTGCCGGCGCCGTTCTCGCCGCAGATGGCGTGGACCTCGCCCCGCCGGACGGTCAGGGTGACGTCCGACAGCGCCTTGACGCCGGGAAAGGTCTTGACGATCGAGCGCATTTCCAGGACGGGTCCCGCCATGGTCGTGCCTTCCAGTCAGTGGTGGATCGGTCGGTGGCGGCGGTTACTTGAGGTCGCTCTCCTTGATGTATCCGGAGTCGACGACGACCTCCCGGTAGTTCTCCTTGTCCACGGCGACCGGCTCCAGCAGGTAGGCCGGCACGACCTTCGCCCCGTTGTCGTAGGTCTTGGTGTCGTTGACCTCGGGCTCCTTGTCGTCGAGCAGCGCGTCGACCATGTTCGTGGCGACCTTGGCCAGCTCACGGGTGTCCTTGTAGACGGTCATCGCCTGCTGGTCGGCGATGATCGACTTCACCGAGGCGACCTCGGCGTCCTGGCCGGTGACGATCGGCAGCGGCTTGCTCTTGGAGCCGTAGTCGTCCGACTTCAGGGCGGACAGGATGCCGATGGAGATGCCGTCGTACGGGGAGAGGACCGCGTCGACCCGCCCGCTCTTGTAGGACGAGGTGAGGATGTCGTCCATGCGCTTCTGGGCGGTGCCGCCGTCCCAGCGCAGGGTGGTGACCTGGTTGAGTTCGGTCTGGCCGGACCGGACGACGAGCTGCTTCTTGTCGATGTACGGCTTCAGGACGTTCATCGCGCCCTGGAAGAAGTAGCGGGTGTTGTTGTCGTCGTTGGATCCGGCGAACAGCTCGATGTTGAACGGCCCCTTCTCGCTGCCGTCCTTCAGGCCGAGCTTGTCCAGGATGTAGCTGCCCTGGAGTTCGCCCACCTTCTCGTTGTCGAACGAGGCGTAGTAGTCGACGTTCTCGGTGCCGAGGATCAGGCGGTCGTAGGAGATCACCGGGATGTCGGCGTCCTTGGCCTGCTGCAGCACGTTGTTCATCGACTTGTTGTCGATGGCCGCGACGATCAGCGCCTGCACGCCCTGCGTGATCAGGTTCTCGATCTGCGCGACCTGCTGGTCCGGGTCGTCCTCGCCGTAGACCAGCTTGGTCTTGTAGCCCTTGGACTTCAGGTCCTTCTCGACGTTGTTCCCGTCGGCGATCCAGCGCTCGGAGGACTTGGTCGGCATCGCGATGCCGATGGTCGCCCCCTCGGAACCTCCCTTGTCCTCGTCGCTGCCGCCCTCGCTGTTCCGGCCGCAGGCGGACAGGGTGAGGGCGAGCGAGGCGGCGGTGGCCACGGCGGCGAGGGCGGCTCTGCGGTTACGCATGATCATCATCCTTGAGGTGTGTGCCGGGGCGGTGACGTGCGGGCCGGTACAGAGGTGCGACGTCGCTTCCGGGGCGGGGTGTCTGACGAGAACCGAGAAAGAGGTGTGTGGGATTGTGCGCGACTGTGTCCACTTCTGTGAAGTCGAGTTTCCGGAACGTTATGACGAGGCGTCGAACCGGTGCAGATCGCCCGGAAGCCGCGAACCGAGGGGTGCCATGGCGCCGTCCGCACCGTGGCGGGCGAGCAGATCCAGGGCGAGCCGGCCGCGTCGCACCCGCTCCTTCGCGGTGGCCAGGGTGAGTTCCCGCATGTGGTGCCCGTACGGATAGATCCCGGGCGCCCTGGCCAGGCCGAACTTCAGGTACAGCGGCGCGCCGCGCCGGATCAGCTCCGCGACCTCGTACATCCGCACGTAGCCGCCGAGGTCGTCGGGGGCCTCGATGTACATGTCCATCGGAGTGGCCGAAACCCGTCGTATCTCGGTGAGGTGATCGAGCGTCAGGTCGCTCGGCACGTTGATCGAGTCGGCGCCGAGCCGCTCGTACACCGCGTACGAGGCCGGGTTCACCGGTCCGACGAGTGCCGAGACCTTCAGTGTGGTGTCGGCCGGGATGAGGCCGGCCGTCCGCGCCCGGTGCAGCGTCCACAGCACGCCCTCGTCGGCGACGAGCAGGCACTTCACGCCCGACTCCGTCGCCCGCACGGCGTCCTCGACGCACCCGGCGAGCGCGTCGTGGCCCCGGGCGCGCAGTCCGGCGCCGTGCGAGTCGGTACGGGTGGAGCCGCCGATGTCCCAGGTGCCGCGCGGGCCGGTGAACAGGCAGAGCTCGATGTCCCGTTCGGCCGTGGCGTCGACCATCTCGGTGAGTTCGGCGTCGGTCAGCATCCACACGCCGCTGCCCTGGCTGATCCGGTGGATCGGCACGTCCAGCCGGGAGGCCTCCTTCAGGACCACCGCCAGTGCCTCGGGCCCCTCGCAGGAGGGGACCTCGGTGCGCCAGCGGCCCCCGCCGGGGAAGGAGTGCGGCGAGGCGTCGGCGGGGTCGGGGGCGGGAGCGCCGAGGCCGAGCGCGGCGAGCGCCTGCTCACCGGGCCTGCGGGGCGCCTTGGCGGAAGCGTCGGTCACAGGGTGTCCTTTGGTTCGGTGGGTCGGACGAGGTTCGCGGCCCGGGGCGGGGGCGGGCGTCCGCGGCTACGAGGGAGGGGTGGATGAGGAGGGGAGAGAGGCGGAGGAGTGAAGGAGGGGGGGAGGAGCGGAGGGGCAGGCCGGGTGCGCGGCCCTCGGAGCACCCCTCGCCCGGCCCATCCCCGGGGGCGGTCGGACCTACGGACGCAGCAGGACCTTGCCCACCCGGGGATCGCCCGACCCCACCAGCTCGATGGCCCGGGAGAAGTCGGCCAGCGGCAGTTCGTGCGTGACCAGCGGCAGCGGATCGAGCAGCCCGGCGGCGAACACCCGCACCGTGTGCGCCCAGGCGTCCGGCGCCGCCCCGAAGACGGTGTGCACCTCCAACTGCCGTACCACCAGATCCGTCGGGTCCAGACCGTCCGCACCCGGTGCCGGGATGCCCGTCAGGACGAGCCGGCCGCCGCGCCGGAGCAGCGCGGCCGCCGTGCGGGCCGCGTCGGCGGACCCGGCGGTCTCGATCACGACGTCGAAGTCGTCCGGGAGTTCCCGGTCCTTCGTACGGAAGTCGGTGGCGCCGTACCGCCGGGACAGCGCCTCGCGGTCGCCCCGGCTGCCGACGACGAGCAGTTCGGCCGGGGAGTTCGCGCGCAGGAACTGCACCGCGAACATGCCGAGGGTGCCCGTACCGACCACGGCGACCCGCTCACCGGGCACGGCGTTCGCCTTGAGCGCGGCGGCGGCGATACAGGCCGCCGGCTCCAGCAGTGCCGCCGCGGTGAGGTCGGCGTCGTCCGGCAGGACGTGCAGCAGGCGGGCCGGGAGGGTCAGCGTGGCGGCCATCGCCCCCGGCCGGGTGAACCCGGTCTCCTCGTACCCCGCCGAGCACAGCGTCGTCTCACCGGCGTGACAGCGGTCGCACACCTGGCAGTTGCGGAAGCCCTCACCGACGACCTTGCGACCGGTGAGCGAGACCGGCACTCCCGCGCCCACCCTCAGCACGGTCCCGGACCACTCGTGGCCCGGGGTGAGCGGGTAACGCACGTACCCTTCGGGCCGGTTGCCCTGGTACACCTCGCGGTCACTGCCGCAGATGCCGGTCGCGTGCACGCCGACCAGCGCCTCGCCGGGGCCGGGGTCGCGCGGCTCGTGCGCGACGAGACGGTGCGCGCCGGGACCTTCGACGACGACGGCGAGCGAGCCGGCGGCCGTGGCGGGCCCACCCATGCGCGCGGTCACTTCGTGCCCTTGGGCCTGCGCTGCTCCCAGCCCTCGGCCCACAGGTCGAACCGAGCCTGCTGCTGCGGGAATTCGGCCGCCGCGTCGACGTCCAGCTCCACACCGAGCCCGGGGGCGTCGGAGAGGTGGAAGCAGCCGTCCTCCGGGTCCACCTGCGGGGCGCCCTTGACGACCTTCTTGATCTCCGCGTCCGCGAAGTCGTTGAAGTGTTCCAGGATCTTGAAGTTCGGTGAGGTGAAACCGACCTGGAGGGACGCGGCGGTCAGGACGGGACCGCCGACGTTGTGCGGCGCGACCAGCATGTAGTGCGTCTCGGCGGTCGCCGCGAGCTTGCGCGTCTCCCAGATGCCGCCGATGTGGCCGACGTCCGGCTGCAGGATGTCGACGGCTTGGCTCTCGAACAGCTCGCGGAACTCGATGCGGTCGTGGATGCGTTCACCCGTGGCGAGCGGGATGTCGACCTTGGCGGCGACCTTCTCCAGCGCCTTGAGGTTCTCCGGCGGGACCGGCTCCTCCAGCCAGGCCGGGTCGAACGGTGCGAGTTCCCTGGCCAGGCGGACGGTGGTGGCGGGGGAGAAGCGGCCGTGCATCTCCAGCATCAGCTCGGTCTCGGGGCCGATGGCGTCGCGGACCGCCTCGATGAGGGAGACCGCGTACAGGCTCTGCCGGTGGTCGAGTTCGAAGTGACCGGTGCCGAACGGGTCGATCTTCAGGGCTCGGTAGCCGCGCTCCACCACCGACTGCGCGGCCTTGTGGTAGGCCTCCGGGGTGCGCTCGGTGGTGTACCACCCGTTGGCGTACGCCTTGACCCTGTCGGTCACCTTCCCGCCGAGCAGCTGCCACACGGGCACGCCGAGGGCCTTGCCCTTGATGTCCCAGCAGGCCATCTCGACGACGGCGATGCCGGACATCACGATCTCGCCGGCGCGGCCGAAGTCGCCGTACTTCATGCGGCGGACCAGGTCCTCCACGGCGAAGGGGTCGCTGCCGAGGACGTGGTTGGCCTCCGCCTCCTTCAAGTAGCCCAGCAGGGCGTCGGTGTGCCCCAGCATCCGGGTCTCGCCGACCCCCGTGAGCCCCTCGTCGGTGTGCACCTGGACGTACGTCAGGTTGCGCCACGGCGTCCCGACCACGTGTGTGCTGATTCCGGTGATACGCACGGTGGTTGCCCCTCGCTGCGTTGTGGACCCTGTTCTCGCCAGTGTCGTCAGTATCGTCAGTGGTTGTTCGATATTTCGGCACCCGTTCGAAATGCTGGCGTGACAGTAAGGACGGGGCGGCGGGGGTGTCAATGGGTCGCGCGCACAACGGTTTCGGCAGTTTCGAAACCATTGGGCGGGAGTCCCTACCAAACCTTCACACCCTGCTCTATCGACCGGACGCGAGCGGAACCTAGTCTTCCCGCGTCATGGACTATTGCCACCCGTGCCGACGGCACCTCAACGGCGCCCTCGCCTGCCCGGGGTGCGGCACCCCTGTCGAGACCCTCCGTGCCCGCCCGGAGGCCTCCGTCACCCCGCAGGCGGCGCACGAGGAGGACGTACCGGAGCCGGAACCGGAACCGGCGTCGCACGCGGAGCCGGAACCCGCCGAAGGCGCGCGGCGGTCGGCCGCCGACGCCGACGACCCCGCGAGTCCGGAAGCGGACGACGAAGGGCCCGTGGCAGGGGCGAGTCGCCGGGACCGCAAGGCCGCGGCACACCGCAGGCGACGGCGCAGGTCGCTGCTGATCGCGGTGGGATTCCTCCTGGCCGCGGGCGCGTTGAGCCTCGCGGAGCTGGGGATGGACGCACCGGGAGCGAAGCCCGAGCCGGCGGCGGCCGGGGACGAGACGCCGGCCGGCGGATCGGCGGAGGCCGAGTCGGCGCCACCGCCCAGCGGCGCCCCGGGCGCGGGCGCGTCCGTGAACTCCCCGTCCCCCAGCGCCTCCGGCTCACCGGCGGCGTCGGAGTCGCCGACGGACGGGGAGTCGGCGGAGGCGGAGGAAGAAGAGGAGACGGAGGCGGGGGCAGAGGGGGAGGAGGAACCCGAGGAGGCCGCCCGGCCGCCGGCGCCCGAGGGCACGTCACCGGCCGACCCGACCACGGCGCCGCCGCAGCAGTCCCCGCCGCAGCCGGACGTCCCGGAGCCAGCCCCGACCACCACGGAGCCCGAACCGGAACCGGAGCCCGAACCCTCGAAGACGTGCGACCGCTTCCTGTGGTGGTGCACCTGACGGCCCCGGCCCGGACCCGGACCGGGGGCCGGGGGAGCCGTCGACCAGGCCCCGGGGCCTGGTCGGCGGACCGTGCCGCAGGCGCGCGGGCCGACACGCCCTCCCCCAAGCTCTTCGAGCAGGGGCCCCAGCGGCGTTGTCGTCACTCGCCGACTTCCCGAGCTCTCGACGAGCTCGAGCAGGGGAGGCCCCCATCGCGTCGCCGCCCTCCTCTGCCGTGCGGCTGCACGCCCCCCCACCCTCGACTTCGCCTGAGAAGGAGGGACCCCCACGAGCGGGAGGGGCCCCATGTGCGGCAGGGGCCCCATGAACGGCAGGGGCCCTATCGCCCCCGCTCACCCGCGCCGATGAGGCGCCGTCGCTTTCTGATCCACCGGACAGGCCCTACGCCTCGTGTGTGCCGGTGTCCCGGTCGGCTTCGAGCATCGTCCGCAGCGTGTCCCGCAGGGCCAGGCGTTCCTGTTCCGTGAGGGCGGCCAGGGGCTCGCGGGCGAAGCGCAGTGACTCCCGCATGCTGCGGGCCACCCTGCGCCCCTCCGCCGTCGCCGCCGCCAGCTTCACACGGCGGTCGGCCGGGTCCGGGCGGCGCTCCGCCAGTCCGCGCGACTCCAGACGGTCGACGATGCCGGTGACGTTCGACGGCTCGCACTTCAGGCGGTGGGCGAGCTTCCGCATCGGCAGGGGCTCCAGGGAGAGCAGGCTCAGCAACCGGGCCTGCGCGCCGGTGAGCGCGTGGCCGGCCGCCGCCTCCTCGTACTCCTCGTGGTAGCGGGCCACGATCGAGCCGATGAGTTCGACGACCTCCAGGGTCAGGGCGTCGGGGCGGCTGGGGGAACTGGATGCGGTGGCCATGCCACCAGGGTACTCATATGCTTGACAGCCTGAAATATTCAACGGCATGGTTGTTTCAGGTCCTGAAATACCTCGAGGAAGGCCCACCCCATGTCCGACACCCCCGCACTCCCCGCAACCGGCCGCGAGTGGCAGCTGCTCAGTCGGCCCGTCGGATGGCCGAAGCCCGAGGACTTCGCCCTGGTCGAGGCCGAGGTCCCGGCACCCGGTGCGGGCCGGGTGCTGGTGCGGAACAAGTACCTCTCCGTCGACCCGTACATGAGGGGAAGGATGTCGGCCGCCAAGTCCTATGTGGCGCCGTACGAGCTGGGCAAGGTCATGCAGGGCGGTGCCGTCGGCGAGGTCGTCGCCTCGGAGGCCGAGGGGATCGCCGTCGGCGACCACGTCCTGCACTTCTTCGGCTGGCGCGAGTACGCCGTCGTGGCCGCGGAGAACGCCGTCAAGGTGGACCCCGACGCCGCGCCGCTGTCGGCGTACCTGGGCGTGCTGGGGATGACCGGGCTCACCGCCTACGCGGGCCTGCTGCGCACCGCGGCCTTCAAGGAGGGCGACTGCGTCTTCGTGTCCGGAGCCGCGGGCGCCGTCGGCAGCCAGGTCGGGCAGATCGCGAAGCTCAAGGGCGCCTCCCGGGTCGTCGGCTCCGCCGGATCCGACGAGAAGGTCAAGCTCCTCGTCGAGGAGTACGGCTTCGACGCCGCCTTCAACTACAAGAACGGCCCCGTGAGCGAGCAGCTGTGCGCCGCCGCCCCGGACGGGATCGACGTCTACTTCGACAACGTGGGCGGCGACCACCTGGAGGCGGCGATCGGGTCGCTCAACCGGGGCGGCCGGATCGCGATCTGCGGAGCGATCTCCGTCTACAACAACACCGAGCCCGCGCCCGGCCCGAGGAACCTCGCCCGCCTCATCCAGACCCGCGGCCGCATCGAGGGCTTCCTGGTCAACGACCACCACGACCTCCAGCCGCAGTTCGTCCAGGAGGTCGGGGCCTGGGTGCGCTCCGGCGAGCTCAAGTACCGGGAGACCGTCGTCGAGGGCATCGAGAACAACCTCGAGGCGTTCCTCGGGGTGCTGCGCGGCGACAACACCGGGAAGATGATCGTCAAGCTCTGACGGCGACCGGCCCACGACGCGCCGCCGCGGGGCCCCTATAGTGCCCTCATGCGTGATCTTGGGGCGGGATTCCGATATCTCCTGAAGGGCCAGCGCTGGGTGGCCCGGCACGGCAAGCAGTACGGCTTCGGCCTGGTGCCGGGACTGATCACACTGGTGCTGTACGCGGCGGCGCTGGTCGCGCTGGCCCTGTGGGGAGCCGATGCCGTCGGCTGGGCGACACCGTTCGCCGACGACTGGTCCAGCCCCTGGCTCGGCCTGTTCCGCGGGTTCCTCACCGCCGTCCTGTTCGCGCTCGGACTGCTGCTGTCCGTCATCACCTTCACCGCGGTGACGCTGCTCATCGGCCAGCCCTTCTACGAGAGCCTCTCCGAGAAGGTCGACCGGGACGTCTCGCCCGACGGCACCGCCCCCGAGTCCGGGCTGACGCTGGGGCGGGAGCTGTGGATATCCGGCCGGGACAGCCTCCGTATCGTCGTACGCGCCCTTGTCTGGGCGGTGCTGCTCTTCGCCCTCGGGTTCATCCCCTTCCTCGGGCAGACCGTCGTACCGGTGATCGGCTTCATGGTCACCGGGTTCTTCCTCACCGAGGAGCTGACCGCGGTGGCCCTCCAGCGACGCGAGGTCGAACTGCGGGAGCGGCTCGCCCTGCTGAGGGCCCGCAAGACCCTGGTCTGGGGCTTCGGAACGCCGCTCGGGCTGGCCTTCCTCGTCCCGTTCGTCGCGGTGTTCCTGATGCCGGGTGCGGTCGCCGGCGCCACCCTCATGGCACGGGACCTGCTCGGCGAGGAGACCGCCGAGGACGGCGCCGACGAGCCCGTGGCGCCGACGCACTGAGACCGACGCCCACCGAGGCCGTCGACGAACCGCACCGGTGTGCTGTCAGGATCCGGCGCGAAGTGGCCACATGGTGTCCCTTTGTGAAGGGCTCGTACGAATTCCAGACCGAGTGCTCGATCACGGACCGCGGGGTCATCGCGGCGATTAACGTCTGATGCGGGGTATCACCCGTCGGCCGGGGGTAGTCCTCGTACGAGCAGCCCCGGTCCGGGACCCTGACCCCGGACCGGGGCTCACGCACGCCGCCCCGGATCCGGACCTACCGCACGGAGAAGCCGTACACCGTCTCCGAGCGGAACACCTCGCCCGGCCGCAGGACCGTGCTCGGGAAGTCGGGCCGGTTCGGGGAGTCGGGGAAGTGCTGGGTCTCCAGTGCGACGCCGGCCCCGGGGGCGAAGGGCTCCCCGATGAGGTCGGCGGTGTAGAGCTGCATCCCGGGCTCGGTGGTCGCCACCGTCAGTACCCGCCCGGACGCCGGGGCGTACAGCTCGGCGACCTCCACCGGCGTCGGCGTCGCCCCCTTGTCGAGCACGAGGTTGTGGTCGTACCCGGTGCCCGTCCTGCGCCCCCCGCGGAAGTCGAAGCGGGTGCCGGTGACGTCCCGGAGGCCGCCGGTCGGGATCAGGTCCGCGTCGACCGGGGTGAACCGGGAGGCGGCGCACCGCAGTTCGTGTCCGGCCGCGCTGCCGGCACCGGCGCCGGCACCGGTCAGGTTCCAGTACGAGTGGTTCGTCGGGTTGAGGACCGTCGGCGCGTCCGTCACCGCCTCGTACACGATCCCCAGCGCGCCCCGCTCGTCCAGCGCGTACGTCACCGACATCTCCAGGCGGCCCGGGAAGCCCTCCTCGCCGTCCGGGGAGACCCGGCTGAGGCGCAGTCCGTGCGGTACGGGCGTCACGTCCCACACCCGCTTGTCGAAGCCCCGCTCACCGCCGTGCAGCGAGTTCGGCCCGTTGTTCCGGGCGAGCGTGTGGACGCGCCCGTCCAGCGGGAAGCGGGCACCCGCGATCCGGTTGGCGTAGCGCCCGATCAGGGCGCCCAGGTAGGGCTCCGGACGGGCGACATAGCCGTCCAGGTCGGAGAAGCCCAGCACCACGTTCCCGGGCCGCCCCTCCCGGTCCGGTACCTCCACGGCCTGCACGATCCCGCCGTACGACAGCATCCGCACCCGCGTGCCGGCCCGTTCCAGGGTCCAGCGGTGCACCGGGGTGCCGTCGGAAAGTGTGCCGAAGAGTGCGCTCATGTGCGAACGATAGGTCACGGCTGCTTCGCCGTGACCGTGCGGTAGGCGATCTCCGCCAGTCTGGCCTGACCGTCGATGCTCGGGTGGAACCAGTCCCAGCGGCTCAACTGCGCGGTGCCGAACTCGTACTCGTACACCGCGCCGCCGTCGAAGCGGCACCGGAGGTCCTCGGCGCAGACCTCCTCCAGCACCTTGTTGTAGTCCTCCACCCGGCTCCGCACCGTCTCGCGCCGCTCCGTCGCCGCCGCGTCCAGCGCATCCGGGTCGGCCAGCATCGACGGGCAGATGCCGAGCTTCCACACCTGCTTGCCCAGCTCGTCGGTCCGGCCCTGCGACCACAGCCGCTTGAGGTCCGGCACACTCGCCACATACACCTGGGCCTTGGGCAGCGCCTTGCGCAGGGTGTGCATCGCGTCCTCGAAGTCCGCGCGGAAGTCGGCCACCGGCGTCATCGCCGACGTCGTGGCCCGGCAGGCGTCGTTGGCCCCGGCCATCACCGCCACCAGCTGCGGCTCGCGCCGCACCGCCCGGGCCATCTGACCGGGCAGATCCGCCATCCGCGCCCCGGTGACCGCGTAGTTCCAGCTCCGCTCGGCCGCCCCGGCCGGCCCCAGCAGCCGCACCGCGAGACTGTCGACCTGCTCACTGCTGCCCGTGGCCCACGACACTTCGGGACAGTCCGTCAGCACCGCGCACGCGTCGAAGCCGCGGGTGATGGAATCGCCCACGGCGGCCACGGAGGTGGGGCTGGTGTCCCACAGGGGTGCCGGCGACGGGGGCGGCGCCGCCTTCTCCGCCGGGCCGGCGGACGGAGCGGAGGCGTCACCGCCGACGGCGTCGCAGCCGGCGACACCCAGCACGCCCCCCAACGCGGCGGCCGCCACGGCGAGCACGGCCCGTGAGCGGCCGCCCCGCCTGCGCCGTGCCCGCCGTGTCCCCTGCTCCATCCCGCCGCCTCCCCGCGCATCCTGGTCACCGTCCCCCATGCATAACAACGCACGGGAGTTCCCGCCCGCTCGGACGGACCGGCCGCACCACCCGGGGCCTACGGCCATCCGGGGCAGAGCACCCGGGAAACTGTCGTCCTGCCGGGTGAATGACGGAAGTTTCCGGGTACCAGGACGGACGGTACGTCACACTCCTTCCCCCGCCACACGGTAGCCTCGCCATCAACGTGGCTCGCCCGGCCACCCGCTGATCGGCCCGTTCCGTCCTGTCCCGCTCTGTCCGGAGGTTCCGGTGACGACACGTGGAGTCCTGTACGTGCACTCCGCGCCGCGTGCGCTGTGCCCACACGTCGAGTGGGCCGTCGCGGGGGTGCTCGGCGTGCGCGTCAGCCTGGACTGGACCCGCCAGCCCGCCGCGCCGGGCACCTGGCGCTCGGAGTTCTCCTGGAAGGGCCAGGCCGGCACCGCCTCCAAACTCGCCTCCGCGCTGCGCGGCTGGCAGCTGCTGCGCTTCGAGGTCACCTCGGAGCCCTGCCCCACCGCCGAGGGCGAGCGCTACAGCTGCACCCCCGACCTCGGCATCTTCCACGCCGTCACCGGGATGCACGGCGACATCATGATCCCCGAGGACCGGCTGCGCGCCGCCCTGGTCCGCTGCCGGCAGGGCGAGACCGACCTGGAGGCGGAGATCGCCAAGCTCCTCGGCAAGCCCTGGGACGACGAACTGGAACCCTTCCGCTACGCGGGCGAGGGCGCCCCGGTCCGCTGGCTTCACCAGGTGGTCTGACCGCTCGCCGAGACCGGCCCCCTCACACACGCCGAAGGGCCCCACCTCGAAAGGTGGGGCCCTTCGGCGTACGCCTCGGCGTACCGGCGCCGGTCAGACCGACCGGAACGCCAGCACCACGTTGTGCCCGCCGAACCCGAACGAATCGTTCAGCGCGGCGATACGACCCTCGGCGGGCAGCTTGCGCGCCTCGCCCCGGACGATGTCCGCGGCCGCCTCGGCCTCCGGGTCGATGGTGTCGACGTTGATGGTCGGCGGAGCCACCCGGTGGTACAGCGCGAGCACCGCCGCCACCGACTCCACGCCGCCGGCGCCACCGAGCAGGTGCCCGGTCATCGACTTGGTCGCGGAGACCGCCATGTGGTCGACGTCGTCGCCGAAGACCTTGCGCAGCGCCTTCAGCTCGGCGACGTCACCGGCCGGGGTCGAGGTGGCGTGCGCGTTGACGTGCACGATCTCGGCCGGGTCCAGGTCGGTGTTGTCCAGCAGGTTCTGCAGGGCGTGCGAGATGCCGCGGCCCTCCGGCTCCGGCTGCACGATGTCGTGGCCGTCGGCCGAGATGCCCTGGCCGACCGCCTCCGCGTAGACGCGGGCGCCGCGCGCGGCGGCGTGCTCGGCGGACTCCAGGACGACGACGCCCGCGCCCTCGCCGAGGACGAAACCGTCCCGGGCGACGTCGTAGGGACGCGAGGCGCCCTCGGGGTCGTCGTTGTTCTTGGACATCGCCATCATGTTGCCGAACGCGGCGATGGGCAGCGGGTGGATCGCCGCCTCGGTGCCCCCCGCGACGACGACGTCGGCGCGGCCGGAGCGGATCATCTCGATGGCGTAGCCGATGGCCTCCGCGCCCGAGGCGCACGCCGAGACGGGGGTGTGCACGCCCGCCTGGGCGCCCACGAGCAGGCCCACGTTGGCCGACGGGCCGTTCGGCATCAGCATGGGGACGGTGTGCGGGGAGACGCGGCGGACGCCCTTCTCCTTCAGCACGTCGTACTGGTCCAGCAGGGTCGTCACGCCGCCGATGCCGGAGGCGATGACCGTGCCGAGCCGCTCCGGGGCGACGTTCGGGTCCTCACCCGCCTTGCCTTCGAAACCGGCGTCGGCCCACGCCTCCTTGGCCGCCACCAGCGCGAACTGCGCCGAGCGGTCCAGACGGCGGGCCTGCGGACGGGGAATGGTCTCGGTGGGTTCCACGGCCACGGGGGCCGCGATGCGGACCGCCTGGTCGGCGGCCCAGTCCTGGTCCAGGGCCTCGACCCCGGAACGGCCGGCGATCAGGCCCTCCCAGGTAGAGGCCGCGTCGCCACCCAGCGGTGTGGTTGCGCCGATACCGGTGACGACCACGGTGCGATTGGTCGAGCTCATCGGAATTCTTTCTCCAACGGATACGAGGATTCGTACGGCGCCACCGCCGGGTGGCGGGGCCGGTGCCCCCGGCCCCCGGGCCTCCCCTCGGGATCAGGAAGGCCCGGCAGTGCTCAGGCCTGGTGCTTGAGGATGTACTCGGTCGCGTCGCCGACGGTCTTGAGGTTCTTGACGTCGTCGTCCGGGATCTTGACGTCGAAGCGCTCTTCGGCGGCGACGACGACCTCGACCATGGACAGCGAGTCGACGTCCAGGTCGTCGGTGAAGGACTTGTCCAGCTGGACGTCCTCAACCGGGATGCCGGCGATCTCGTTCACGATCTCCGCAAGACCGGCGACGATCTCTTCCTGAGTGGCGGCCATGATGGCGCTCCTTCGCTGTGATTCCAGAGGGTGTGGCGCCCGCCGCGTCAACGGCGGGTACTGCGGTTCCCGTGCCGGATCCGATGATCCGGCACGGAGTGCCTAGGGGAGGGTAACGACTGTGGCGGCGTAGACGAGACCCGCCCCGAAGCCGATGACGAGCGCGGTGTCGCCGCTCTTCGCCTCGCCGGTCGCCAGAAGCCGCTCCATCGCGAGCGGAATCGAGGCGGCCGAGGTGTTGCCGGTGGTGCGGATGTCACGGGCGACCGTGACGTGCTCCGGCAGTTTCAGGGTCTTCACCATCGAGTCGATGATCCGCACATTGGCCTGGTGCGGGATGAAGACGTCCAGGTCGTCCGGCGAAAGCCCGGCGGCTTCCAGCGCCTCCTTGGCGACCTTCGCCATCTCGAACACGGCCCAGCGGAACACCGCCTGGCCTTCCTGCGTGATCGCGGGGAACTTCTCGACCTCGCCGTCGCGGTAGTCCGTCCACGGCACGGTCTGCTTGATGACCTCGGACTTGTCGCCCTCCGAGCCCCAGACCGTCGGGCCGATCGCGGGCTCCTGGGACGGGCCGACGACGACCGCGCCCGCGCCGTCACCGAACAGGAAGGCGGTGGCCCGGTCCTCCAGATCGGTCAGGTCGCTCAGCCGCTCCACGCCGATGACCAGAACGTACTCGGCCGAGCCCTCCACGACCATGCCCTTGGCCAGCGTCAGGCCGTAACCGAAGCCCGCGCAGCCCGCCGAGACGTCGAAGGCGGCGGCCTTGTCCGTGCCCAGCCGGTCGGCGATCTCGGTGGCGATGGCCGGGGTCTGACTGAAGTGCGACACGGTCGCCACGACCACGGCGCCGATCTGCGAGGCGTCGATCCCGGCGTCCGCGATCGCCTTGCCGGACGCCTCGACCGACATCGCCGCGACCGTCTCCTCCGGCGACGCCCAGTGCCGCGTCTCGATGCCGGAACGCGAGCGGATCCACTCGTCGGACGAGTCGATCGTCTCGAGGATCACCTCGTTCGGCACGACCCGGGTGGGCCGGTAGCCGCCCACACCCAGGATGCGCGCGTACGGGGCGCCCTTACTGGGCTTGATCTTCGCCATGCGTAATCTGCTCCTAAGGGCGTCAGGCGTGCTCTGCGACGAGCTCGCGGGCGGCGTCGAGGTCTGCGGGGGTCTTCAGCGCCAGCGTCTTGACGCCGGGCAGAGAACGCTTGGCGAGACCGGTCAGGGTCCCCCCGGGGCACATCTCGATCAGCGCGGTCACCCCGAGCTCCTTGAACGTCTCCATGCACAGGTCCCAGCGGACCGGGTTCGCGATCTGGCCGACCAGGCGCTGAAGCACCTCGGCGCCGGTCGCGACCGGCGCGCCGTCCTTGTTCGACACGTAGGTGACCTTCGGGTCGCCCGGGGCGAGGCCCTCGGCGGCCTTGGTCAGCGTGTCGACCGCGGGGCCCATGTGGTGCGTGTGGAAGGCACCGGCGACCTTGAGCGGGACGACCCGGCGCACGCCCTCGGGCTTGTCCGCCTCCAGCGCGGCCAGCTGCTCCTTGGTGCCGGCCGCCACGATCTGGCCCGCGCCGTTGATGTTCGCCGGGGTCAGCCCCAGCTTCTCCAGGTGCGCCACGGTGACGTCCGGGTCGCCGCCGAGCAGCGCCGCCATACCGGTCTCGGTGATCGTGGCGGCGTCGGCCATGGCCAGACCCCGCTTGCGGACCAGGCTCAGTGCGGCGGAGTCGTCGAGGACGCCCGCGAACGCGGCGGCGGTGATCTCACCGACACTGTGGCCGGCCACCGCGCCGGGCGCGATGTCCGCCGTCTCGCCGAGCGCCGAGGCGGACAGCAGCCCGGCCGCGACCAGCAGCGGCTGGGCGACGGCCGTGTCACGGATGGCGTCCGCGTCGGCCTCGGTGCCGTAGTGGGCGAGGTCGAGTCCGATGGCCTCGGACCAGGCGGCGACGCGGTCCGCGGCGCCGGGCAGGTCGAGCCATTCGGTCAGGAATCCGGGCGTCTGAGCGCCCTGGCCGGGAGCGACGAGTACGAGCACTCTCACACTCTCTCTTGACGACGGCCGAAGCCGCCCGTGGGGACAAGGACGAAGAACGCGAGGGGGTTTTGTGGGACCCCGACAAGAGACTAGAGCTGAGGATCACCGTCGACCAGACGCCCCAGGATCAGCGCGATCCTCAGCGTGAAGGCAGAGCGTACATCGGAGGGTGACCAACCGGTGACGTCCGTCACACGTCGGAGCCGGTAACGAACCGTATTCGGGTGAACGAACAGCATCCGAGCGGCCCCCTCCAGACTGCTCGCCTGCTCCAGATAGACGCTGAGCGTCTCCAGTAGCGCGGCCCCGGTCTCCTCCAGCGGTCTGTAGATCTCCTCCACCAACTGTTCGCGGGCCGCGGGATCACCGGCGATCGCCCGCTCCGGCAGCAGATCGTCGGCCAGCACCGGGCGCGGCGCGTCCTGCCAGGCCGTACACGCCTTGAGGCCCGCCGCGGCGGCCTGCGCGGACCGGGTCGCCGTCAGCAGGTCCGGCACCACCGGCCCCGCGACCACCGGCCCCTGCGCGTACGGGCCGATCAGCGACTTGGCCACGCCCAGCGGGTTGTCGCTGCCGCCCGCGATCACCACCAGCCGGTCCCCGAGCACCCCCGTCAGCACCTGCAGCTTGGCGTGCCGGGCGGCACGCCGGATCGCCTCCACGGTCAGCTCGGAGTCACCGTCGGGCGCGGTGCCCAGTACCACGCACACATGCTCCGGCGAGTTCCACCCGAGGGCGGCGGCCCGCGACACGGCACCCTCGTCGGCCTCGCCGCTGAGCACCGCGTTCACCACCAGCGACTCCAGCCGCGCGTCCCAGGCGCCCCGTGCCTCGGCGGCCTGCGCGTACACCTGGGCGGTGGCGAAGGCGATCTCCCGCGCGTACACGAGGAGCGCCTCGCGCAGCACCGCCTCGTCGCCCGGCGCCGCCACCTCGTCGATGGCGCTCTCCATGACCTCGATGGTGGTGCGCACCATCTCCACGGTCTGCCGCAGCGTGATGGCCCGGGTCAGCTCGCGCGGCGCGGTGCCGAAGACGTCGGTGGAGATGGCCTGCGGGGCGTCGGGGCGCCGGAACCACTCGGTGAAGGCGGCGATGCCCGCCTGCGCGACCAGCCCGATCCAGGAACGGTTCTCCGGGGGCATGGCCCGGTACCAGGGCAGTGTCTCGCCCATCCGCGTGATCGCCTGCGCCGCCAGGCTGCCGGACGATTGCTCCAGCCTCCTCAGCGTCGCGGCATGCGCGTGGAGGGGGTGTGCTACGGCATCGTGGGTACTGGTCTCGGGTTCGGGCACGTGGACAAGACTGCCTTATCCGGACGGGTGAACGGGCCGCCGGGTCCGGGAGGCGGGTTTACCGTGGACCGGTGATGCACGTACGGCGCGCGCACGAGCGCTATCAGGGCGGCGATCCGGCGGCCGGGATCGAGACCCGGCACGCCTTCTCCTTCGGCCCCCACTACGACCCCGACCACCTCCGCTTCGGCCAGGTCATCGCCTGCAACGAGGAGCACCTGGCCCCCGGCGCCGGCTTCGACGAGCATCCGCACAGCCACACCGAGATCGTCACCTGGGTCGTGTCCGGCGAGCTGACCCACCGCGACTCCACCGGCCGCGAGAGCGTGGTCCGCCCCGGCGACCTGCAACGCCTGAGCGCCGCCTCCGGCGTCCGCCACGTGGAACGCAACGCCGGCCCCGAGCCCCTGACCTTCCTCCAGATGTGGCTGACCCCGCTGGAGCCCGGCGGCGACCCCTTCTACGAGATCGTCCACGGCCTCGCCGACTCCACCCCGTACGCCCTCCCGGAGGCGGGCGCCACGCTCCATGTGCGCCGCCTCGCGGCAGGCGGGCGAACCGCGATCCCGGACGCCGCATACGTGTACGCCCACGTCGTACGCGGCGAGGTGACCCTGAACGGCGAACACCTCACCCCGGGCGACGCGGCCCGCATCACGGATGCCAAGGGGCTCGCGGCTGTCGCGGAGACCACATCGGAGCTCCTGCTGTGGGAGATGCGCCCGACGTGACCACCCCGACGCCCACCGAAGCGCAGAGAAAGTCACACACCCTTCGGGGATGAGCAGAGTTGGTTACACCCAGGCGTAACCAACTCTGCAGAACCGCGTGATCATCTCCGTACGGATCCGACCGAACAGCTTGCCGTGCTCTCAGACGCAGAGCCTCGTGCCCTGGAGTCCCGGCTCGGGCAGGATGTCGACCGGCTTGGAACCGATCTGGCCTCCAGAGGGCACCTCGGCCTCCGAGGTGCTGGGCCTGCCGGTGTGGTGTGGCTGAAAAGCGTGAGCAGTCGGCGGACAACCGTCACTTGAGCGCTCAAATGAGCGGGGTGCAGACAGTTGAGGTCGAAGTGCTCACGCTTTTCGAGTTGCTCCATGCAGTCGGCGGGGGCCCGCTGATGGGGAGTGACGAATGCTGCGCGTCAGTTCGAACTCTCCTGCCATCTGGTGATCCGAAACTTGAAGAGTTCCATCCGAGGCTGCAGCGAACGTGCGGGCCGCCGAGGCGGCCTGCGAGCAGGTTGCCCGTGTGGCTCACGATGGGGGTGCACCACTTGGCGCTCCAGGTGCGGCCGGTGTCCTGGTCGGAGCGGATGCCGACCTGGTCGGCGGCTTGGGCGGCGACGAGAGTGGAACCGCCTCGCACGGTAACGACCTTGGGGAAAATTGAGGTCGGGTCGTGTTGGACTGGCGGTTCGGCTGGTGGGTGATTCGGCAGGCCGTCGCGCGAACGGGCACGAGTTCGGTACTCGTGAGGCGACGGGTCGTGTGTCGGGCCGCGCGGTCGGAGGCCAGGCCGGCGATGGCGAGGTGGGTCTGCTCGTAGTCCTCGCGGCGTCCGGTGCAGCGCTGAAGCGGACGCCGCTGCTTGTACTCGGCACGTGCAGGGCCGCCGCGCGGGCCGCCGTCCAGGGCGGGGCGAGTTCTTCGAGCAACTCCCCGAAATGTGCGCGGGAGACCCCGGACAGCGCAGGATGGGTACAAGCCGTACGGTCCCAGGTCAGTTTCGCAACTCGCCCAGCCTGTAAAGCCCTTTGCATGTCACGGCCGACTCACTCCCGTCCTTCCCTCCAAGGTCGTTAGGGTCGGGCCCATGGCTTCCATGGATGTCTCCCTGCGTCCCGTGCACCCCAGCGATCTGCCTGTGTTCTTCCGGCACATGAGCGACCCCGAGTCGAACCGGATGGCCGCCTTCACCGCCGAGGACCCGACGGACCGGGCCCACTTCGACGCGCATTGGAAGCTCATCCTCGCCTCGCCCGACGTCGTCACCCGCACCGTGCTCGCGGACGGCGATGTGGTCGGGCACGTGGCCCTGTACGGCGAGCCGGGCGAGCGGGAGGTCACATATTTCATCGATCGCTACTACTGGGGGCGGGGCATCGCGACCGCGGCACTGCGGGGGCTGCTCGCCGAGGTCTCCGAACGCCCACTGCTCGCCCGGGCGGCGGCGGACAACACCGGATCGGTGCGGGTCCTGGAGAAGTGCGGCTTCAAGGTCGTCGGCGAGGACCGGGGCTTCGCGAACGCGCGGAAAGCGGAGATCGACGAGCTGGTGCTGCGGTTGGACGGATAATTTTCCCCACCCCCGTAAACGTGTTGGCCGAATTGACGATATAGCCAAGTTGATAGTTGGTATGGGATGAATCAGGTCGACATGATTGAACTCGCGGGGCGTGTCTCTTCCGAGATGCACGTGGGGAGTCTTTTTTTCTCCGGGATCATGTTCTCTGTGGGACTCGTTATCGCCTGCAACATCGCGCAGATGGCGGATCGGGTGTTCCTGTTCCTGGCGGGCGTGCTCCCCGGCCCTGTGGAGAGGGCTACTCCGGGGTCGCTCCGGTTCGCCGCCGGCAGCGTAACACTCCTGTCTCTGATCGGTTTGGTGGTCGAGATTCGTATGGGTCTCACCTGACGCGGGGCACAGGACGGCCCATCGATAAGAAGGAGTTCCTCAACCGCTTTTGGAACGTGCGGGTCGAAAAGGGTTCCTGGGCGGGTGATCTTCCGGTGGTGCGGGCATGAAGGCAAGGCTTCTCGGTGGCTCGGAGATGCGAATCAAACCGAGCAGCACCAGGAGGCCCTTTTGCCCTTTGGAAAGTTCGGTGCTGGCAACGCAGCGCGTCGCGTGATTCTTGCCGCGGTGGCGTTCCGGCCGCGGGATCGTCCTCGGCACCTCGCGCATGGCGGGGTGCCCAGTGCTCGTTCAGCCGAGGCGCGCTCCGTCGGGCCCGCAGGTGAACGCCTCGTCTGCCTCGCCCATGAGGTGGCGGAGGTAGTTCCGGTCCTCCGCCACCATGGGACTGACCTTCCGCAAGCCGTGCAGGGGCCAGAACGCCCGGTTCCCGATCCACGGCACCACGGTGGGCTCCTCGTCGAGCCAGCCCCTCAGGTCGGCCGTGCCGGCAGGATCGGGCAGCCCTTGGCGCGGCTTCTTCTCCGGGCCCGGGGAGTGCACCGCCAGCACGGCCTCGGGTCGGGCGTCCGGCCCGGCGTGAGCGGGGAACAGCACCAGCACCGGCCGCCCGTCCCAGGGATCGTGGACCAGGACGTACGGTCTCAGCACGGGAACGGGGGCCCTGGCCGCCCGGACGAGCCTGCGGACGTCCGCCAGGCCGTGGGACGCGGCACGCCTTGTGTCCACGACCGCCATGACACCGGAGGCTGTTCCCGCTCCAGGATGCGCTGGCGTTCGACCCGAGCGGACACCAGACCCTCCAAGTCCTCCGGCGCACCTGTGGCGAGCACCGCCCGTGCGTACTCCTCCGTCTGCAGCAGCCCGTACACCACTTGCGCCTGGTACGTGGAGATGTACGCCGCCTTCGCCTCCATCTCCGCGTACGGCTGGAACCATGTGGGAAGTTGGCTGCGGAGCACCAGGCCGATCAGGCGGGAGAACAAGCCGTCGGTGCCGAGGGCGGCGTCGACGCGTTCGGAGAAGTCGCGGGTGGGGATCTTCTTCGTGGTCTCGATCTGGCAGATCAACGAGCCCGTGCAGAAGATGATCTCGCCGAGTTGGCCCTGTTTGAGGCCGTGGGCCTCGCGCTGGCGGCGTAGTTCCCAGCCGTAGTAGTCGAGCGGGGACGCGGTGGGGTCGAGCGTCTGGATGTTGGCCACGGTGGTGCCTCCGGCCTGAAACGCCTCTCGGTGTTGATTTCGGTACGTAGTCGCGCGTATGCATTACGTCGCGATCTGGTGGGGTGGATCAGACAACTGGTCCGCGTGCGGCGGACGTCGAGACGCACTACCGGGCCGAGCTCGCGTTGGGTGAGCACTCGGTCCGGCATCTGCGCCGCATCCTGCGGCTCTACCTCAAGGGTTCGGGACTGCTGGAGGTGGCCGACGCGGCCGAACTCGCGGTGTCGGAACTCCTCACCAACGTCATCCGGCACGTACCCGGCCGCCGTTGCGGCATCTGCTTCCTGCTGCAGCCCGGCGGCGTGCGGGTGGAGGTCTCCGACAGGTGTCCGCGACTGCCCGTTCCGGAAGCGGGGGAGGCGCTTGCCGAGGGTGGGCGCGGGCTGCTGCTCGTCGAGGCGGTGACCGACCGGGGGGGGCGTGACGCCGCATCCCACCGGCGGCGGCAAGACCGTGTGGTTCGAGTGCGGTCGCAGCCCCGCACCCCGGTCGGCGCCGCGCCCGTGAAGGGATGTGGCGGTGATGCAGAAGACCCCGCAGCGAGATCTTCCAGTCGGGGGTGCCGGCCCGGGAGCGGTAATCCTGCTTCGGTGAGAGGTGCACGGCGTGGGTTCCGGCGTCGGCGGTCGGGCGCTTGGTGGGCGCATAACTCAAAGAAAACTTTAGTTCTGTGCGCAGCCGTGCATGAAACTCAAGTATATTTTGAGTTTCATGCGCAACCAAGGATGGCGATGTGTCCGAAGACCGTGTGGGCAGGCGCGCTGCCCTCTGGCGGACCGCGGCTGGTCAGCGCGGCTATTTCACCACCGCGCAGGCAGTGGACGCCGGGTATTCCCACCAGGCTCAGCACTACCACGCTCAGCACGGCAACTGGCTGGTGGTCGACCGGGCTCTCTACCGTTTGCGGGAATTCTCCGACCTGCCGAGTGAGGGTGACGAACAACTGGTGCGCTGGTCGCTGTGGAGCAAGGGGAGGGCTGTGGTTTCCCATGCCACCGCCCTCGCGGCCCACGACCTCGGCACGGCGAACCCGTCCCGTGTCCACCTCACCGTGCCGCGTGGCTTCCGGCAGAAGTCGGACGCGGTGATTCTGCACCGCGCCGAACTCACGCAGTCGGACGTGGAGGACCGGATGGGGTACCGGATGACGACACCGCTGCGCGCCATCGCCGAGTGCGCGGCAGCGGGTGAGGACCAGGATGTCCTGGACGGGGCGGTGAGTGAGGTGCTGGAACGAGGGATGGTGTCCCGCCGAAGGCTGCTCCATGCCGCCCAACTGCTGGGCCCGCGAGCGGAACTGGGAGTGGAGCGGGCGCTGGAGGCGATGTCGTGACCGGCCGCTACCGGGACGCCGCCGACTTGCGTCGCGCCCTGGAAACCCGGCTGAGACAGGAAGCCGACAGGTCCGGAACCGATCTGGCCCGCAGACGGCGCCTCGTCGTCTTCGACCGCATGGCAGCGCGCCTCGCGGAGGACCGGGCAAGTGGCTGGATTCTCAAAGGCGGCGCGGCCATGGAGTTCCGGCTCACCGGACGCGCTCGTACGACGAAGGACCTGGATCTGGCGCTGAGGCCTGAGGACGGCTCCGATGCGGACGGGAGCGAGGTGCGCGAGCTGCTGATCGACGCTCTGGCGGCTGATCTGGACCGGGATGGGTTCCGCTTCCGGGTCGGTCCGCCCGTGTCACTGACGGCGGACACGGCCGGGCGGGGCGGCTGGCGGTTCTCTGCTGAGTCCCATCTCGCGGGCAAGGTGTTCGCGGGCGTCAGGGTGGACATCGTGGACCGGGGCGAGGAGATCGCCCGGACGGAATTCCTTCCGCTGCCCAACACGCTTCAGTTCGCCGGGACCCCGCAGCGTGCGATCGAGACCGTTGACCGCCGACAGCACTTCGCGGAAAAGCTGCATGCTTTCACCCGCGACTACGGCGACCGTCCCAACACGCGGGTCAAGGATCTGGTGGACCTCGTACTGCTGGCAGAGGACGGCTTGCCGGGCGACGCGACTCTCGTGCAGGTCGTACGGCACGTCTTCGCCGTACGCGCCACGCACGAGGTTCCGGACGAGCTCGCGGACCCACCGCCCCGATGGCGGGACAGCTACCCCGAGCTGGCCCGGGAGCTGGCCACCGAAGCCCCGCCGACGCTCGACGCCGCACTCGGACTGGTACGGGGGTTGTGGGCAGCGGCCCTCGCCGACAAGTGACTTGTTCCTTCCCGTCCGAACAGAAGGGCCGACTGGGCTGAGATATGACAGTGGCCAAGAGGAAAGCTGCGGAAAACGACGGGCCGCCCCGCCGTAATGCGTCAGAACCCCGCCATGGACTTGTCGAGCACTCCACCCAGCGCACCGTAGATGCTGCACCGGGCAGAGTGTCCTGCTCTGCGGCGGAGGCCGAACCCCAGGGCGAACGAGCACGCGAAGAGTCCGCCGAGGGCCGCGGTCATGGCAGGGTCGTAGACGAAGTGCACGAAGCATGCGATGCCGACCCAGACCAGGATCGGCAGGAGCGAGCCACGCAGCACCGTCCGGAACCTGAGCCGTACCGCACCCGGGGGCAGTACGCGTTCGTTCCACACCTCGATGTGGTTCCTGGTTCCGCAGTGCTCAGGCTGCATGCCGGTCAGGCCAATCGGGCGTGGACCCGGTCGCGGTTCTCGCGTACGACGGTGAATCCGGCCGCTCGGTGGCTGAGGTGTACGGCGTCATCTCGGGGGAACAGAGGCCCCGCCCCCCGGCGCAGTGGACCGTGCCGGGGGCGGGGCGGGAGGGCTGGGAGGTCAGAACGTCAGGCCCCAGCTGTCGATGTAGCCGGTGTCGCCGTAGTAGCTGTCCGTGACCCGCAGCTTCCACGTGCCGTTGGCCGTCTCCGAGGAGGCGTTCACGGTGTAGGTGGTGTTGATGTTGTCCGCGGAGCCGCCGGTGCCCAGCGACTTGAGGGTGTAGACCGAGCCGTCGGGCGCGACCAGCTGGACCGTCAGGTCACCTATGTAGGTGTGGACGATGTTCACCGGTACCTGCAGGGCCGACGGGGCGTTGCCGGAGACACCGGAGACGGTGATCGGGGACTCGACGGTCGTCCTGTCGCGGATCGTGTAGTTCGAGGAGTTGGTGAAGGTCGTGCCGGACGGCGGAGGGGTGATGCCGCCGCTGCCGACGTACAGCAGGCGGTTCGGGGAACCGGTGCCCGGGTTCGTGACGGCGCCGGAGACGGAGCCCGCGACCAGCGCGGAGGCGACCTGCGCGGGGGTGGCGGACCGGTTGTCCGCGAGGTACAGCGCCGCGGCGCCCGCGACGTGCGGGGTGGCCATCGAGGTGCCGGAGATGGAGTTGGTGGCGCTGTCGCCGGTGTGCCAGGCGGAGGTGATGGACGAGCCCGGGGCGAAGATGTCCAGGTTCGAGCCGTAGTTCGAGTAGCTGGCGCGGGCGTCCGTGCTGGTGGTGGCGCCGACGGTGATCGCCTCGGCCACCCGGGCCGGCGAGCCGGTCGCGGTGGTGGACTCGTTGCCCGCGGCGACGGCGAAGGTGACGCCGGCGGAGATGGCGTTGCGCACCGCGTTGTCCAGCGTGGTGCTGGCGCCGCCGCCGAGCGACATGTTGGCGACGGCCGGGAGGACCGCGTTGGCGGCGACCCAGTCGACGCCCTTGATCACACCGGCGGTGGTGCCGGAGCCGTTGTTGTCGAGGACCCGGACGCCGACGATGGAGGCCTTCTTGGCGACGCCGTGGGCGCTGCCCGCGACGGTGCCCGCGACGTGGGTGCCGTGGCCGTTGCCGTCCTGGGCGACGTTGTCGTTGTCGACGGCGTCGTAGCCGTTGCGGGCGCGACCGCCGAAGTCGCTGTGGGAGATGCGCACACCGGTGTCGATGATGTAGGCGGTGACGCCCTGACCGGCCGTGTCGTCGTACGTGTACGAGCTGTTCAGCGGTAGCGCGGTCTGGTCGATGCGGTCCAGGCCCCAGGACGGCGGGTTGGTCTGCGTCGCCTGAGTGGTGACGGTGCGGTTCTGCTCGACCAGTGCGACCGCCGGGTCGGCGGCCAGCTTGGCGGCCTCGGCCTCGGTGGCCTCGACGGTGTAGCCGTTGACGGCCTCGCGGAAGGTGTGCTCGACCTCGGCGCCGTACTTCTTCGCGACGCCCTTGCCCTTGGCGGAACCGGCCTCGGTGGCCGGCTTGAGGGTGACGATGTAGCTGTCCTCGACCGCGTTCGGCGCGTCCGCGTAGGCGATCGTCCCGACGGGCTCGGCGGCGTTCGCGGGGAGAGCGGTGAAGAGGCCGCCGGTGAGAGCGGCCGCGGCGACGGCGCAGATTCCGACGAGCGTTCTCCGCTTGGTGTTTCGCATCACTGTCATCTGGGGGTTCCTTCTCGACAGGTGGGGAGTGGGGTGGGGGGAGGTGCGCCATGGGGGGCGCACGAAGCGAACACCTGTACCGGTTCTTCTTCCGGACAGGAAGGAGTCAGGTGCATGCCAAACACGGACGCTGTGACCGTGTCTGCTTTTCCCTGTCGCCAGCCGAAAGATTGAACGGTCTACGCGGATTGCACAAGAGGTTCCGTCGCCCCTTGACTTCCGTGCCACGAACGAGAAGTGACACAAGGCCACCAAACGCCCCAGGCGCGTTGGGTAAACGAGATCACTGTCACAGTGGCCTCGCGGAATCGTGCCGATGTTTTCCGGTGCCCTCTCCGGGAGCGCCCGCCGTTCACCCGTGTGCAGGGTGGGGAATTCGAGGGTTTTCCTTAGCGGAAAAGGAGTTTGCGCGCCTGCTGTGATGAGTGCCGGGGTTGTCGCTGACGGGACCTGGTGGCGGCCTGGGGCGGTGGCTGTGGCAGGGTGCGGACATGGGATGGTCGTTCAAGGTGCATGGCGGGGTCGCGGCCGGGCTGGGGGCCGTTCTGCTGGTGCTGGCCGGGCTCACCTGGCTGCCAGGAGCCCTGCCGCCGGCCAAGGCGGGGTGGCTGCCGGCACTGATCGCCGTACTGTTCTTCCCGATCGTCATATCCGCTGTGGTGCGCCTCTTCCTGGCACGCGTGGACAAGTCCTCGGCCTGGCAGGCCTTCCGGTGTCTTCCCGGCCGGGTGCAGACGGGACTTGCGGTACTGGCCCTGTCGGGGGTGGTGATGACGTTCCTCGGCAAGGGGCAGGAAGGGAACCTGCAGGCCGTCGAGGTGAAGGACGGGCGGTACTTCGCCTTCGACACCACGCCGCACGCGCGCGGCACGGTCGAGCTTTTTTCCCATGAGCAGTACCGGGCTGTCCTGGAGGCCGATCAGCGCATCATGCTCACGGTCTCAGGCGTGCTCTTCGTCGGCGCCGCGTACGCCGTCCTGGTGGCCGGTGAGCTGCGTCGGGCGGATCGTGGCGTGGTGTCGTCGAAGTAGAGGGTGGCGGGTCCCGTCGTATGGGAGCGGCGGGACCACGCCCTCGTGTCGCGGCGGTCGGTGCGGGGTTCTCAGCCGCGCAGTTCCGCCAGCACCGCGTCCGTGAACGGGGGCCAGGCCTCGACCGCCCAGGGGCCGAAGGCGCGGTCGGTGAGGGCGGCGCAGGCCACCCCCGCGGTCGGGTCGATCCACAGGAACGTGCCCGACTGGCCGAAGTGGCCGAAGGTGCCCGGCGAGGACGAAGCGCCCGTCCAGTGGGGGGACTTGGCGTCGCGGATCTCGAAGCCGAGGCCCCAGTCGTTGGGGTTCTGGTGGCCGTAGCCCGGCAGGACGCCCTTGGTGCCCGGGTACTGGACCGTCATCGCCTCGGCGACGGTGCGCGGGTCGAGGAGGCGCGGTGTCTGGATCTCGGCGGCGAAGCGCAGGAGGTCGTCCACCGTGGAGACGCCGTCCTTCGCCGGGGAGCCCTCCAGCGACGTCGACGTCATCCCCAGCGGCTCCAGCACCGCCTGCCGCAGGTACTCGGCGAACGGGATCTCCGTCGCCTTCGTGACGTGGTCGCCCAGCTGCTCGAACCCGGTGTTCGAGTACAGGCGGCGCTCGCCGGGCGCGGAGGTCACCCGGTGCTCGTCGAAGGCGAGGCCCGAGGTGTGGGCGAGGAGGTGGCGGACCGTGGAGCCCGAAGGGCCGGCCGGCTCGTCCAGCTCGATCGCGCCCTCCTCGTACGCCACGAGCACCGCGTAGGCGGCGAGCGGCTTGGTGACCGAGGCGAGCGGGAAGCGGTGTCCGGCCGGTCCGTGGGTGCCCAGGACGGTGCCGTCCGCCCGGACGACACCCGCCGCGGCGGTGGGGACCGGCCAGTTCTCGATCAACGCGAGGCTCTTGAGCGACATGCCGTCGAGCCTAAGCGCTCACAGCCGCAGCTCCAGCAACGGGTCCGGCCTCCGCGTGAAGCCCAGCGAGGCGTACAGCGGCTCGGCCTGCGCGGACGCGGTGAGGCGGACGCGGCGGACGCCCCGCTCGCGGAACCACTCCAGCAGCGCCTCCACGCAGGCGCGCGCGTGCCCCCGGCGGCGGGCGTCCGGGTCGGTGGCGACGCTGAAGACGTAGCCGTCGATGCCGTGCGGGTTGTGCGCGCCGCCGATGCGGTAGTCGATCGTGCCGGCCGCCAGCGTCGCCAGCCCGCGCCGGTCCGGGTGGTCCACCACGAACGCCGCGAAGGTGCCGTCCGTCTCGGCCAGCCTGGCGCGCAGGACGGGCAGGGAGTCGGCGTGCCAGTCCGTGGAGGGGGAGGAGCGGGGCATCGAGTCGATCATCACCTGGCGCAGCCGCAGTACTTCCTCCGCGTCCCCGGGCGCCGCGCGGCGTACGAGAGTCATGTCCGCCATGCTATTCAGCCGGTGCGCCCGCCGTCCCGCCGTTTCCCACCGGTCACGGTTGCCTGGAGTGCACTCCAGGGATCTAGCGTGGAGTGCATGACGGTGACGGAGACCATGGGTGAGAGTACGGGGGCCAGGGCCGACATCTGTGCCGGCCCGCCGCCGGGCGAGCGGCGGCCGGACGGCCGGGACACGTACACGATCAGCGAGGTCGTCGCCCTGACCGGGCTGTCGGCCCACACCCTGCGCTGGTACGAGCGCATCGGCCTGATGCCGCACATCGACCGGTCGCACACCGGTCAGCGCCGCTACAGCAACCGCGACCTCGACTGGCTGGCCCTCGTCGGCAAGCTCCGCCTGACCGGTATGCCGGTCGCGGACATGGTGCGGTACGCGGAACTGGTGAGGGAGGGTGACCACACCTACGGCGACCGTCTCGAACTGCTGACGGCGACCCGCGAGGACGTGCTCGCCCGGATCGCGGAACTCCAGGGCACCCTCGCCGTACTCGACCGGAAGATCAGCTTCTACGCGGACGCCGGGCGCGCCCCGGCGTCCGAGAGGTCCGGGCCGTGACGACCGGCAGCAGGATCGCGCCGGCGGCACCGGGCGCCGGCGGGCCGAGGGGGGCGTACAGGGCCCGGATCGCAGGGGCATGAGTTCCGCCTGCGGCCCCGCAGACGCGGAACCGGCCCGACCGGACCCGGTCGCGGCCGAAGCGGCGGGCACCCGCTGCGCGCACAGGGCGCAGACGTCCGCCGGACAAGAGCAACTCTCCCGGGCGGCGGCCCCCCGGTCCGTCGTGCGCGGACCGTCGCGCGGTACGGACGCGGTGCTCCTGCGGCCCGGCGGTCCGGTCCGCGGCTGAACCGGTGCAGGGAAAAAGCCTGTTGCGCCGCCGCGCTCCGCCGGCACCGTGAGGCACCGGTGTGAAAACCCTGTGGAAGCGATGTCGGTGGGGCCGCTTATGCTGCACCGATTGATCACGCGGGGCCAGGGAGGGCGCGGCATGTTCGGCAAGCTGTTCGGCAGGGGCGGGGAGAGACCGGGGGCGGATCCGTACGCCCTTCCCGTCCCGCGCAAGAAGAACGGGATGTACACGCTGCGCGCGCTCGGGGACACCCGCGTGCTGGCGCTGGTGGAGGCGGCCGACGCGGGTGAGTGGGAGGCGGTGAAGGAGGCGCTGGCCCCCTTCGACCTCGGCCGCGACCACCACGTCCTCGGTGAACTGGCCGAGCTGGACGGTGTGGAGGAGTGGATCGGCCGCGCCGTCGAGGAGGACGAGGAGCACCGGGCGGAGGCGCTGCTGATATCCGGGGCGCGCCACATCGTCTGGGGCTGGGAGGCGCGCACCTCGGCACGTGCCGTGCACGTCTCGCGGGAGCAGTGGCAGGTCTTCGGCCAGCGGCTCCGTATCGCCGAGGAGCACCTGTTCGAGGCCGCCGAGCTGCGGCCGGAGTGGGTCACGCCGTGGCGCCATCTCCTCACCTCCGGGCGTGGCATGTCTCTGGGCCGCGCCGTCAACGAGACCCGGCTGGACGCCGCCCTGCGCCGCGACCCGCTGGACCTGGCGAGCCACCTCGAGTGGGTGTCGCAGTTGCAGCCCCGCTGGGGCGGCGAGCAGGGGCAGGCCCTGGCGTTCGCCCGTGAGGCGTTCGCCGGCGCGCCCGACGGCCATCCTCTCGGCTGTGCGGTCGCCATGGCCCACATCGAGGACTGGGTGGAGTCGGACGAGTCCGAGTGCCTCGACACGCCCGAGATCCATGCGGAGTTGGCGGAGGCCGCCCGGCGCAGCGTCCTGCACCCCGACTACGAGCGGCGTCCGGGCTGGCAGCACGACTTCAACATGTTCGCCATGGCCCTGTCGCTCGCCTCCGAGAGCACCGTCTGCCGACGCGTGTTCCACGAGCTGGACGGCGCCCACACCACCTGGCCCTGGACCTACTTCGCGGAGCCCGAGAAGCAGTTCGCCCACCGCCGGCGCCACGCCTGAGCCCGCACCTGCCCCTCTCGAACTCCTCACCCCGGACTGCCCGATGACTCTGCCCGAAACCGCCCCGAACCCGGCCGGCGCCGACCGCACCTTCCAGGTGGATCTGCGCGGCCTCGTCGATCTCCTCTCCCACCACCTCTACTCCAGCCCCCGCGTCTACCTGCGTGAACTGATGCAGAACGCGGTGGACGCGCTGACCGCCCGGCACGTCCTCGAACCGGCCGCCCCCGTCGACGCCTTCGGTATCCGCCTGCACGCCGACGGTTCGGTGGTACGCGTTGAGGACGACGGCGTCGGCCTCACCGAAGCCGACGTGCACACCTTCCTCGCCACGATCGGCCGCAGCAGCAAGCGTGCCGAGCGGCTCGTCGAGCAACGCGGCGACTTCATCGGTCAGTTCGGCATCGGCCTGCTCTCCTGCTTCCTGGTCGCGGACGAGATCCACGTGCTGAGCCGGTCCGCCCGCACCCCCGACGCGCCCGCCGTGGAGTGGCGGGGGCGCGGCGACGGCAGCTACACCGTCCGTGCCCTGCCCGCCTCCGCCCGGCCCCGGCCGGGCACCACCGTCACCCTCACTCCGCGCGCCGACGCGGGCGAGTGGACCCGCCCGGCCCAAGTGCAGTCCCTCGCCCGGCACTTCGGCTCCCTGCTGCGTCACCCGGTGATCTTCTCCGACGGCACGGACGGTCCGGGCGCGCCGGTCAACCCCGAGGCGGCGCCCTGGGCGCGTGCGTACCCGACGCCGGGCGCCCGGTCCCGCGCGCTGGCCGCGTACGGCGAGGAGGTCTTCGGGTTCACCCCGCTGGACACCATCGAGCTGGACCTGCCGGCCGTGGGCCTGAAGGGCATCGCGTGCGTGCTGCCCGAGGCGGTGCCGGCCGGGCGCCGCCACGGCCACCGCGTGCACGTCAAGGGCATGCTGCTGTCCGAGCAGGCCGAGGAGATCCTGCCCGAGTGGGCGTTCTTCGTCCGCTGCGTCGTCGACGCCGAGAGCCTGCGCCCGACCGCGTCCCGCGAGTCCCTGTACGAGGACGACACCCTCACCGCGGTCCGCGACGCCCTCGCCGAGCGGCTGCGCGCGTGGATCGCCCGGGCCGCCGCCAGCGACCCGGACCTGCTCGCCCGCTTCCTCCAGACCCACCACCTGGCCGTGAAGTCGCTCGCGGTGCACGACGACGAGATCCTGCGGATGCTGCTGCCCTGGCTGCCGTTCGAGACCACCGACGGACACACCACCCTCGACGAGTTCGCGCGCACCCACCGCACCGTGCTGGTGACGTCGAGCGTGGAGGAGTTCCGGCAGGTCGCGGCGATCGCCTCGGCGGCCGGGCTCGGCGTCGTCAACGGCGGCTACACCTACGACCGCGAACTGGTGCACCGGCTGCCCGAGATCAGGGCCGAGGTCAACGTCGCCGACCTCGACCCGGCGACCCTCACCGCGCACCTCGACCCCGTCGACCGGGAGACGGAGCTGGCCGCCGCGGCCTACCTCGCCCTGGCCCGCGACGCCCTCGCCGTCTTCGACTGCGACGTCGCGCTGCGCACCTTCCAGCCCGCCTCCGCCCCCGCCCTCCTCGTCGACAGCCGCGAGGCCCGGCACGAGCGCACCCGCTCCCAGCTCGCCCGTGAGCAGGAGGGCGGCCTGTGGGGCGACATCCTCGGCGCCCTGCGCCAGGAGGCACCGCGGGCCCAGCTGATCCTCAACCAGCTCAACCCGCTGGTGCGCACCGCCGTCGCCATCGACGAGCCCGAACTGGCCCGCACCAGCGCCGAAGCCCTCTACGGGCAGGCCGCGCTGCTGTCCCGGCGTCCGCTCAGGCCCGCCGAATCGAGCCTCATCAACCGCTCCTTCCTCGACCTTCTCGCCCACGCCCTCCGCAAGGACAGCTGACGATGCCGACCGCACCCCGTCCCCAGAACACAGACGAGCTGTACCAGGCGCTCCGGGAGAACGACCGGCGCCCCTACGGTCGCACCCGCACCGTCACCGCCGAGGAACTCGTCGACGCCGCCGAGCAGTTCGCGGAGCCCGTCCCGCTGATCGACGCGCTGCTCGAACTCCAGGAGGCGTACACCTACGGCTCCGAACCCCGCAAGTCGCCCGTCGTCTTCGCCCGCCTGCTCACCCTCTTCGACGAGCAGCCGGACCTCTTCGACGAACGCCTGCGCCACCAGCTGTTCTGGCGGTTCAAGTGGGTCGCGGGCGCCCTGCGCGCGCTGCCCGAGATACCGCTGGCCAGCCTGCGCCAGTGGCTGACGGAGATGCGTGACCGGTACGAGAAGGCCGGCCTGGACCTCCAGCCCTACTACGGGCAGGCCTACCGGCTGGCCGCCCACCTCGGTGAGGAGACCGCCCTCGCCTACGAGTTGTGGGCGGGCCGCTCCCGCTCCCGGCTCAGCGACTGCGAGGCCTGCGAGACCTGCGACCGTGCCCTGTACCACCTGGCGGCGGGCGACGACGAGCGGGCACTGCGCGCCTGGGAGCCCGTCCTGGCGGGCAAGGAGTCCTGCCAGGAGGAGCCGGCCCGCTCCGCCTCCTACGCGCTGCTGCCCCTGCTGCGCACCGGCCGCACCGACCAGGCACGCGAACTACACCTCGCCGGCTACCGCGGCTGCCGCCGCAACCCCTCGATGTCCGCAGAGGTCGGCCGGCACCTGGAGTTCTGCGCGCTGACCGGCAACGAGGCACGCGGCCTGGAACTGCTCGCCGAGAACCGGAACCTGTTCGACGAGGTGGACTCGCCGCAGGACCAGCTCGACTTCCTCACCGGAGTGGAGGTTCTCCTCCAGCGCGTCGAGACGCTCGGCCACGGCGAGCTGCCCGCCGCCGGGTTCCCGGGCCGCACCTGGACCGTGACCGGCCTGCGCGCCGAGGTGCGCGGCCGCGCCGCCGACCTCGCCGCCCGCTTCGACGACCGCAACGGAACCACCGCCCACACCGACCGCCGGAGCACCCGCCTCGACCGGGCCCCGCTCCTCGACGCGCTGGAACTGACCCTGCGCACCCGCAGCCTCGACGACGTGGCCCCGGCCGCACCGGCCGCCCCGGTCGCCGCGAAGGCGTCCACTGCCCGTACGACCGCCACCGTGCCCGAATCGCTGACCGAACTCATTCGTCAGGCAAGGTCGTTGGAAGAGGAGGCGCACCCGGACGCACAGGCCTGCTGGGCGCGGCTGCGCACGCTCGTCGCCGCCCGCGACTACACCCACCCCGAGGACCCGGCCGTGGGTCCGCTCCTGCGGCTGCGCGCGGACCTGCTGGCCGACGAGGCGAACTGGGCGGGAGACAAGGACGAGTTCGCTGACGCCGCCGCCCTCCACGAGGAGGCCGCGGGTCTGTACGACGACGCCGGACTGCCGGGTCACGCGGCGCTCGCCCGCGCCTGCGCCCTGCTCGCCGCCGCCGAGATCCCCACGGAGGACGCCGACGGCCCCGAGGCGAAGGCCGCAGCGCTGACCACCGCCCACACGGCCCTGGTCCGTCTGCACGAGGAGACCTCCGGTCTCGCCCCGCACCAGGAGGCCCGCCTGCTGCGTCTGCGGGCAACCGCGCTCGGCCTGCGCCTGCAGGTGTCGGGGAACTCGGGGAACGAGGAGCACGTCGCACCGCTGCTCGCCGAGGTGGACCTGCTGCACGCCTTCGCCACCCGGCACGGCATCGGCGGGCAGGTCGCCAGGGCCCTGCTGCTGCGGGCCACCACGTACGCCCTGTCCGGCGACCTGCCCGCCGCGCTCACCGAGACCAACGGCCTCCTCGACCGGCTGAAGGAGCACGGCCCGGCCTGGCACCTGCCCCGCGTGCTCGCCCTGCGGGGCAGGCTCCACCTCGGCCTCCAGGACGCGCAGGCCGCGCACGCGGACCTGTCCGAGGGCCTGCGGCTGGCCGCCGACTGGCCGGCCGACGCGGTCGACACCGCCCGCCTGCACGCCGAACTGGCCGAGATCTGCATGCACCTGGGCCGCCCCGACGAGGCACTGCGGCACCTGACGCGCTCGGCGGAGCTGGACCTGCGCCGCGGCAGCCGGTTCGCCGCGTTCTGCACCTACAGCGGCGCGGCCCAGCTGAGCCTCGACCTGGGCCGCGTCGAGGACACCATCGCCCTGCTCGACTCCCTGCTGGCCGAACCGGACGTCACCACCGGGGAGCTGGACGACCGGCTCGCCGCCCAGCTGCGCCTGATCCGGGCCCGCGCGCTGCACGCGGGGGACGACCTCAAGGCCGCCACGGCGGAGTTCGTCGCCCTCGCCGCCGAGTCGGCCGGCTGGGACGACGACCCGGGAAGCCACGCCATGATCGCCGCGGAGACGGCCGTACTCCTCGGCGAGTCCGGCGAGTTCGGCCAGGCCCGCAAGGCCGCCGACCAGGCACTCGCCGCCCACGCCCGGGCCCCGCGCTACGAGCACCTCAGCAACACCCTGCGCGAACTCGCCCGCCTCCAGGCCCAGCAGCAGGGGTCCGACGGCCTGGCCGAGGCCCGCGCCTTCCTCGCCGACGCCGGCCGGGTCGCCGACGAGGCCCGCGCCGCCGCGTACGAGGCCCACGGCCGATCCCTGGACACCGCCCTGGCCTACGAGCACGGGAGGGTCAACGCCTACGCCGGTGCCTACGAGGACGCCCTGACCGCCTTGGAGCAGGCCCTCACCCTGCTCGGCGAGCCGGGACCGGAGCCGGACCGCGCCGGCGAGTGGGCCGAGTGCGTCCGCCTCGCCGCCGCCGTGGAGGGCATCTACCTGGAACGTCCCGCCCCCGCCCTCACCCGCCTCGACGCGGCGGTCTCCCGCCTGACCGCGGCGGGCCACACCGAGGAGACCGAGCCGCTGACGGCCTTGGCGGACCGGCTGCGCGACGAGGAGTGACACGGTGCTCCCGGCGCCCGGGGCCCCTGCGGGTCGACGAAACCCACAGGGCCCCCGGGCACCGGGTCACCGCATGCGACGTCACCACCTCGCCGCCTCGGAGGATGCTCAGTCGAGACAGAACTCGTTGCCCTCGACGTCCTGCATCACGAGGCACGACTCGTTGAAGCCGTCGGCACGCAGCAGGCGCACCCGTACCGCGCCGAGCGCGACCAGGCGTGCGCATTCGGCCTCCAGCGCGGCCACGCGCTCCTCACCCACGAGCCCGGTGCCGACCCGCACGTCGAGATGCACCCGGTTCTTGACGACCTTGCCTTCCGGAACGCGCTGGAAGAACAGCCGCGGGCCCACCCCCGAGGGGTCGACGCAGGCGAACGCCGAGCCCTGACGCTCGAGCGGCAGCGCGCGATCGAAGTCGCCCCACGTGGCGAACCCCTCCGGTGGCGGCGGTACGACGTACCCCAGCACCCCGCACCAGAAACGAGCGACGCGCTCGGGTTCCGCGCAGTCGAAGGTGACCTGGAACTGCTTGACCGATGTCATCGGCCCACCGTAGCGGGAGCGGTGGGCAGGCCGGGGCCTGTCCGGCGGATCAGGCCGCAGGAAATCGACGGTGCCTCGCCGGCGCGGGTGAGCGGGGGTCGGTGCGTCCGGCCGCAAGGCGGAGGAGGGCGTGCCGGACGCCGCGTCTGCGGCAGGATCCGCCGGACAGGCCCTAAAGCTCCGCCAGCAACTCCGCCTTCTTGGAGGAGAACTCCTCGTCCGTCACCAGGCCCGCCTGGTGCAGTTCGCCGAGGTGGCGGATGCGGTCGGCGATGTCGGCCGGGTCGCGGCGCACGGCCGCCGCGGCCATCGCGGGCACCGGCTCGGACGTCCGTACCGCCGCCAGCACGGCCGCCGCGAACGGCAGTGACTCGTGCACCGGCCCGTAGCCCAGCCCGAACACCACGGCCGCCGGGTCCTGGTCGGCCTGGGGCGGCGACGCCGAACCGTCCCGGCGCAGCAACCGCAGATGCCCTTCGAACACCTCGGGCGACCGCCACTCCACGCCGCTCAGCTCACCCACGGGGAAGCGCTGGTCACCGGCTTTCCACTTCGCCGACGAGGCGCCCGTCCAGAACCAGTGGAAGGAGACCGTCGTCCCGTCGAAGGAGGCCTTGCCGTCGTACGCCTTGAACCGCAGCGGCACCTCGGGGGCCGGTACCAGGTGGCGTTCGGCGGGGCCGGACTCGGTGAGGCGGGCGAGGAGTTCGTCGGCGTAGTACTCGGCGAGCGTCTCGCGCTCGGCGGGCAGCACCAGCCGGTAGGGGTCGGCGCTCTCCTTCAACTGCCCGGCCGCCGCCTCCATCAGCGGGTCGGCCCCGGGCCGGGGCTCGACGCGCAGCACGACGCTGCCGCGCCTGCCGGGGGTCAGCGTCACCCCTGCCATGGCCTCCAGGGGGATGCGTCGTTCCCCGAGTGCCTGAAACAACTTGGGTGTTCGAATCCCCCTTTCGTAGCGGATGAGCACGGAGTCGGACTCGAACTCCCAGGCAGCGTGAAATCCGGCCAGTACGTCACCCATGCGGCTCATCGTATGCGGCACGAGCTTTTTCGTCCCCTCCCCGTGCATACCGCGGTTCCTCCGTCCTCTACGCGCGTCAGGGTGCCTAGGTGTAGGACAAACCCGCCCGGCATACGCCGTCATCGTGTGCGCAGGCCACCGCTCGATATGCGCCAACGCCGATCTCGGCGAAGTTGCGCAGACTGTCCGTGCCCGGCTCGAAGTACCCGCCGTGTCCCTCCGCCTCACGTGCCGACAGGACCCGCGCCCCGAAAGCGGGGGAGACCGGGTCGGCGCCGTGGCCCAGTCCGCCGACCTCCAGATAGGGCACGTCCTGGATCCAGTCGTCGGCGTCCCGCATGGCCCACACGCGCGCGTGGGTGCGCAGTGCGGAGGCCGTCTCGGCCCGCATGCCGGGGCTGCCGGCCACCGCGATGTCGGCCACCCGGCCGGGCAGTCTGCTCGCGGCGAGCCCGCACACCACGGAGCCGTAGCTGTGGCAGAACAGCGCGACCGGGGCCGTACCGGGCAGCGCGCGCAGCAGCGCGTCGAGCCGTACCGCGCCGTCCTCGGCGCGCTTGGCCATGGCCGCCTCCATGCCGAGTCCGCCGGGCGCGGTGTAGTCGGCCCAGGCGATCACGGCGGTACGGGTCGAGGGGTCCGCCTCGTGCTCGGCCGCGCGCAGCGCCTCGGCCATGCCCACGGGGGCCGAGTAGCGGCGGTAGGTGCGCTGGAAGGTGAGCAGATCCGTGTCGACGCCGGGGACGACGACCGAGACGCGTTCGGCCCCGTCCAGATCGCCGAAGACCTCGGCCACGCGGCCCGGTCCCGACGGGTTGAAGGCGAGGATCTGGCGTCCGGGACCCAGCAGTGCCCCGAGACGGTTCATCCGGCGGCCCGCCTGGTGCTGTCCCGCGGGCGTGAGCCGTGTGTCGTGCATCCGTTCCCGTTCGATCTCGCGGGCCTGCTCCATCGCGATGCGGTTGGCGCGGTACCGCAGGCCGACCGGGGCGCCGTTCATGTTGCCGACCGCGAGGGGGAAGCGGCGGGCGAGGCTCATCCGCTGCGCCTCGGTGAGCGAGGCGAAGAACCGGGCCAGCCTGCCGGGCGCGGACTGCGGGTCCGGCAGTTCGCGGCCCGCTATGCGGCCGTGCTCCCAGGCGGCGAGCGAGGCGGACAGCGGTGCCACGTCCCGCTGTTGGCGCAGTGCTGTCCAGCCGGTGGTCGCCAGCATCACGAAGACGACGGCGAGTGCGAGGAGCGCGCGCCATGCGTTCAGGTGCGGAGAGGAGTCGAAGGGAGTCACTGACAGGACACACTAGGAGAACGAGAGGGTCTCGCGTCAATCGAGTGACGGGTATCACGTTTCAGCGTGCCGAAGTGTGAGCAGACGTCACCCTACGGGTGATCAGACGCCGTGCCAGTTCCCCGCCAGCGCCGGTCCCAGCTGGTCCAGGTAGGCCGTCGTCAGCTCACGCAGGGCGGCGAGGCCGGCGTCGTCCCCGGTGGACCAGGAGTGCTCCGCCACCCGGACGACCCCGCTGAAGGCGGCCACCAGGATGCGCGGCCGGGGGTCGGTGTCCGGGTCGATGCCCTCGCGGTCGGCGATGACGCGGGCCAGCCGGTCCTCCAGTTCCGCCGCGCGCCGCAGATGGGCGGCGAGCAGCGCGGGTGTGGACTCGATCACCCGGTACACCTGCAGGTGCAGTTCCAGGGGGACGACCTGCTCGACGACCTCGTTGATGCCGTCCCAGCTCTCCCACAGGGCCCGGCGCAGCACGTCCAGCGGTGGCTCGCCGGGCGGCCGTGCCCGTACGGCGTCGACGACGAGGGACTCCGCGAGGCGCGGGACGTGGAGGGCGACCTCCTCCTTGCTGGCGAAGTAGCGGAAGAAGGTGCGCTGCGAGACGTCGACGGCGGCGGTGATGTCGTCGACCGTCGTGCCCTCGTAGCCGCGCGTCGCGAACAGTTCCAGGGAGGAGCGGACCAGCGCGTCCCGGGTGAGCCGCTTCCTGCGTTCCCGCAGACCCGTCGCCGGCACCGCGCCGGCGACGGCCCCGACCGTCTCCATCGATCCTCCAGCGTGTCCTGTGGGGGCGTTCTGGAACCGTTCCCCCAGTTCAGGCTATAGGGATGAGACGAGTCGGCTGCCGGTCGGTGAATTGGTTTGTCAACTGTCAGTGGCTGTCATTAGCTTTGAAGTCATGACCAGTCAGACCACCGTCGACGCGACGGGACCCGGGGACAAGGCGCCCGTGAACCCGTCGGACGCGGTACCCGGCAGAGGGCTGCGCGGCCATCCCTGGCTCACCCTCTTCACCGTCGCCGTGGGCGTCATGATGGTGGCCCTCGACGGCACCATCGTCGCCATCGCCAACCCCGTCATCGCCAGGGACCTGGGCGCCACCTTCGCCGAGGTCCAGTGGATCACCAACTCGTACTTCCTGGCCCTCGCGGTCTCGCTGATCACCGCGGGCAAGCTCGGTGACCGCTTCGGCCACCGGCAGACCTTCCTCATCGGCGTCGTCGGCTTCGCCGCCGCCTCGGGCGCCATCGGCCTGTCCGACAGCATCGCGGCGGTCATCGTCTTCCGGGTCCTGCAGGGCCTGTTCGGCGCGCTGCTGATGCCGGCCGCACTCGGCCTGCTGCGCGCCACCTTCCCGGCCGAGAAGCTCAACATGGCCATCGGCATCTGGGGCATGGTCATCGGTGCCTCCACCGCCGGCGGTCCGATCCTCGGCGGTGTGCTCGTCGAGCACGTCAGCTGGCAGTCGGTCTTCTTCATCAACGTCCCGGTCGGCGTCGTCGCCGTCGCCCTCGGCGTGTGGATCCTGCTCGACCACCGTGCGGAGAACCGCCCGCGCTCCTTCGACCTGCCCGGCATCGTCCTGCTCTCCGGTGCGATGTTCTGCCTGGTCTGGGCGCTCATCAAGGCCCCCGCGTGGGGCTGGGGCGACCTCAAGACCTGGGGCTTCATCGCCGCCTCGGTCGTCGGTTTCCTGATCTTCGCGTTCTGGGAGACGCAGGTGCGGGAGCCGCTGATCCCGCTGGGGATGTTCCGCTCCGTCGCGCTGTCCGCGGGCGTCGTGCTGATGGTCCTCATGGCCATCGCATTCATGGGCGGCCTGTTCTTCGTCACGTTCTACCTGCAGAACGTGCACGGGATGAGCCCCGTCGACGCCGGTCTGCACCTGTTGCCGCTCACCGGCATGATGATCGTCGGTTCTCCCCTGGCCGGTGCGGTGATCACCAAGGTCGGCCCGCGGATCCCGCTGGCCGGTGGCATGGCCCTCACCGCGCTCGCCATGTTCGGCCTGTCCACGCTCGAGAAGGACACCGGAAGCGGTGTGATGTCGCTCTGGTTCGCCGTGCTGGGCCTCGGCCTGGCCCCCGTCATGGTCGGCGCCACCGAGGTCATCGTGGGCAACGCGCCGATGGAGCTCTCCGGCGTCGCCGGCGGTCTCCAGCAGTCCGCCATGCAGGTCGGCGGCAGCCTCGGTACGGCCGTGCTGGGCGCGGTGATGGCCTCCAAGGTCGACCGCGACCTCCCCGGCAACTGGGCGGCGGCGGGCCTTCCGCCGCTCACCCCGGAGCAGTCCGAGCAGGCCTCCGAGGCCGTCCGGGTCGGTGTGGCGCCGGTGGCCCCGGGCACGCCCGGGGAGCTCGCCGCGAAGATCACCGACGTGGCGCACGAGACCTTCCTCTCCGGCATGAGCACGGCATCCCTGGTTGCCACCGGAGTCGCCGCCGTGGCGGTGCTGGTGGCCTTCCTCACCAAACGCGGTGAGAACGGCGAGAACGGTGAGAACACGGAGGCGGGCGCGGGCGTCGGCCACATCTGACGGACCCCGGCGACCGGGTTCGCTCATCAGGGTGAACCGATGCGGCGACCCCTCCCGCCCGGCGGGCACCACGGGTCACAGTGGGTCAGGTCCTCCCCAGGGCATCTCGGGGGCAGGAGAGGACGTCGGCTGTGGCGCGCCGCTGGAGGGGGGCGGCGCGCACACCGGCTCCGGCGACCCGGGACGACAGGAGGGGGCCTTCGGCGGGTCGACCCGCCGAAG